>SMXJ01000013.1 GCA_004356305.1 Bacteroidota bacterium
AACAATGGTGGCTATCAATCAGTTGCTGCCTTTGAGAACGAAACGAATCCTTCTCAGGAAGTTATGGGTATTTTAAAAAACAATTGTTACGATTGTCATAGCGATCAGACTCAATATCCGTGGTATTTTGAAATTGCACCATTTTCTTATTGGATGGCGGATCATATCAAACACGCTAAAGGTGAATTTAATGTTTCTGCCTGGGACAATTATTCGATTAAGAAGAAAGACCATAAACTTGAGGAGCTAATTGAAAAGGTCGAGAAGAAAGAAATGCCACTGGATTCCTATACATGGATTCATGGGGATCTCTCTGAGGAAGACAGTAAAACACTACTTTTATGGGCTGATCTGGCCCGCCTTCGGTATGTAGAAGAACTAAAAGTTTCTTCAAAATAACTTCGGAATTTATTACTTAAAACCGATTACAATTATTATTTAAAATTATTCTGATTAAACTTGTGCGGTAATTTTATCAAACTTATTTTTGCGCTTGTATTTGCTGTCTATTTATAATCAGTCTAAATAAAAATAAATGAATAAACGAACGTTCCTACTACTTTTTCTTGTCGTCAACTTCAGCTATTCACAAACCGTTCGGGATTCCACACAACTCAGCCCTCAAAATCAAGAAAATGCCACACAGCGATTGCTTTCAGGTAACTTAGGGAGAGCAGTTACATTGGGTGCATACGGCGAATTGACATACAATCAACCCGAAGGAGCAAATGGTGAACTAGACGTTCAACGATTGGTACTTTTATTGGGTTATAAATTTGATGATAGAACACAGTTTGTTACCGAAATAGAAATCGAACATGTAGAAGAAATTTTTGTAGAACAGGCTTTTATAAACTATGCCGTAGGTGATAACGTAAGTCTTCGTGGAGGTTTGATGTTGATCCCTATGGGAATTATCAATGAATATCATGAACCAACCACTTTTAATGGTACAGAGCGGCCTGCTGTGGATAACGTGATCGTACCCACTACCTGGCGCGAATTAGGGGTAGGAGTGACGGGTCGATTTCCTGATGCATCGGTTGGGTATCAGGCGTATATTTTTAACGGATTTAAATCTACAGACATTGACGGAGAAGGTGGCGTGAAAGGATTCTTAAAAGGAAGCAACGGATTGAGAGGCGGCCGCCAAAAAGGGATCAAGTCGACTGTGGACAGTCCAACGTTTTCTACTAAGATCGAGTATTACGGCTTTCCAGGTTTGCGTATGGGCCTTTCGGGATACTTCGGAAAAACGCAGGCAGCGGATGATGTCGAGCATCTGGATGGTGCAACCATTGGTATTTCGATGGTCGGCTTTGATGTGCGCTATGCTTTTAGGAAAATTACAGCGAGAGGACAATTTATTTATGCTTCCCTGAGTGACACCCAGGCCTATAATACATTGACAGGTCAAGACTTGGGAAGTGCTTTATTAGGATATTATGGAGAGGTAGCTTATAATATATTGCCACTTAGTGCCAGGCAACGGTTGTTTGCCTTTGCGAGATATGAAAAATATGACACTCATGCCAGTACCAACGGAATGTTGGTTAGAAATGACGCCTACAACCGAACAGATATCACAACAGGTTTATCCTATCACATCGCGCAAGGAGTTGTCATAAAAGGGGATTACCAATTCAGAGATAATAATGTAGCAAACGGCAACGTGGCTAACAGATTGAATTTCGGAATCGGGGTATGGTTCTAAAAATTCATCGTTCTCGAAAAGAATATTCAACCCTTGGTCGTTGCAGGTTGATGTTTGCAAATCGATCTCAGATTATAATAAGAATTTAAATACCTTTACAGCATGATTAAAAAGCACCTTTTTGTTCTAGTAGTCTTTATGATCTGTGCGGCTTTTACCATACCTGAAAGGGTATCGAAAAAAGCGGATAAAGTGATCGCAAAATTCTACGAGACCGACGATTTTACGAAGGAGATCATTTCTATTTCTGAAGCAGCCAATGCTGAAACAATTGCGGAATTCAATGATGAAAATTTTTTTAAGATCGAATCGGCAGGAGTCTTTTTGGGATATGGATATATCGGTGCTGCCCGTAGTAAAACTGATATGTTCGACTTCCTTGTCCTGTTCGATAAGGATTTTATAATCACCAAAAGCAAAGTGTTGATATATCGGGAAGAATATGGTGGAGAGATCGGGAGTAAACGATGGTTAAAACAATTTGTCGGGAAATCATCGACTTCATCCGAATTGATATACAATCAAAATATCATACCTATAAGCGGAGCTACAATTTCGGTGCGATCGATGACACAAGCGATGAACGATCTGTTACAAAGTGTGGGAAAACTTCAGGAACTTAATTTACTATAGATGAAATTAGACGGCCTGATCCACACCCTTCCAAGATACATCAAGCTATTTATCGCTGCCTTTGTGATCGTGATGAGTATTGGCTATTATACAGGACTTCAATTTGTACGACAAACCGAAAGTGATAATCCCAGTGGGATGGTGGAGAATTATTTGGGCAATGAAGATGTGGAAGAAGTTGCCGTGATGAAATTTAAAAAGGGAGAGTATGAGATGCTTACTCTTTTGCATAGCCATATACTTTCAATTTCTTTTATTTTCTTCTTCCTGGGTGGATTGATCATGATAACCTCCCTTCCGAAGAAATTAAAGGGGTTCCTGATGATCGAACCTTTTGTGTCTATTATCTTCACTTTTGGCGGTATCTATTTACTTTGGAAAGGAATACTATGGATGAAGTGGGTAGTGATGATCTCCGGGATTCTAATGACGGCGGTTTATATAGTGGGAGCCCTGGTGGTTTTATTTCAGCTTCTAAAAAGGAAATAATTCCACTTTTAGTTGTACATTTGCACGCAATTAAATAGTAAACACTTCCGTTTCTTCGGAAATAAAATTTAATTGCAATGACTGCACACAACGATAAAATTCTAGGAGAAGGGCTTACTTACGACGACGTACTTTTGGTGCCGGCCTTTTCTGATGTTCTACCGAGAGATGTCTCTATTAAATCCAAATTCACTCGTAACATTTCACTCAATGTGCCTATTATATCCGCGGCTATGGACACGGTAACCGAAAGCGCCATGGCGATCTCTATGGCTCGTGAAGGAGGAATAGGGGTGTTGCACAAGAATATGACGGCCGAACAACAAGCTGCAGAAGTTCGTAAAGTGAAACGTGCCGAAAGCGGCATGATCCAGGATCCTGTTACCCTCAAAAAAGATGCGACCGTGGGAGATGCGCAAAATACCATGCGTGAATACAGCATTGGAGGGATTCCAATAATCAATGATAACAGTAAATTAATTGGAATTGTCACAAATCGGGACCTTCGATTTGAAAAGAATTACAAGCGTCCTTTAAGTGAAGTAATGACAACGGGGAATCTCGTTACGGTGAGCAAAGGAACTTCCCTCAAAGATGCTGAGATCATTCTTCAGGAAAACAAGATCGAGAAATTACCTGTAGTTGATGAACATGGAAAGCTATTGGGATTGATCACCTTTCGTGATATCACAAAACTCACTCAAAAACCGAATGCCAACAAAGATGAGTATGGAAGGCTCCGTGTTGCTGCTGCCCTGGGGGTAACTACCGATATACTGGACCGAACCCGGGTATTGGTCAATGCACAAGTAGACGCGGTGATAATTGATACCGCTCACGGGCACAGCAAAGGAGTGGTAACTGCCTTGAAAGAAGTAAAGAAAAAATTTCCATCCCTGGATGTAGTGGTGGGCAATATTGCCACCGCAGAAGCTGCAAAATATTTGGTCGATGCAGGGGCCGATGCTGTGAAAGTAGGTATTGGCCCGGGGTCTATTTGTACCACGCGAGTAGTTGCAGGAGTTGGGTACCCACAATTTTCCGCTGTATTGGAAGTAGCCGCGGCTATCAAAGGTAGTGGTGTTCCGGTGATCGCAGATGGCGGCATTCGGTATACGGGAGACATCCCAAAAGCGATCGCTGCGGGAGCCGATAGTGTGATGTTGGGTTCGCTCTTGGCAGGAACCGAGGAGTCTCCCGGAGAAACCATTATTTTTGAAGGACGTAAGTTTAAATCGTATCGGGGGATGGGCTCTATTGAAGCCATGAAACAAGGCTCTAATGATCGATACTTCCAGGATGTGGAAGACGATATTAAAAAATTAGTCCCTGAAGGAATTGTAGGCCGTGTGAACTATAAAGGAGAATTACTGGAGAGTATGACCCAATTCATAGGTGGCCTTAAAGCCGGAATGGGTTATTGCGGTGCCAAGGATGTTGAAACCCTTAAGGAAACTGGACGATTTATAAAAGTGACTGCTTCCGGTATTAATGAGAGTCATCCACATGATGTGACCATCACCAAGGAATCACCTAATTATTCGAGGTAATTTCAAGTGTAACCAAAAAAAAAGCTCAAAACGAGCCTTTTTTTATTTCTTAGATCGGAATAAATTACTCTTCCTCTTTTATTTCTATTCCAAGTTCTTTAAGAACTGCAAGCGTAAGATCATAACGATTGTCGATGTAAACTACATCATTGTTTCTCATTAAAACCTGAGTATAACCTTCTGCCTTTGCTATTTTTTCAAGTGCGATCCCGATCTTTTCGTACAATGGTTTTAAATATTCTTCCTGCTTTAAAACGATCAGCTGATTCCCATTCTGCTGGAATTTCTGAATATCATTTTCCATGGCTATAATGGAATCCTGACGTCCTTTTTTCTGGTTTATGGTAAGGCTGACTTCATCGGTTTTGTACTTATCAATCGCCGTTTGGTATTCTGCTAGTTTTTTTAGCAGATTTGAATCCAGGCCATTACCATAATCCTCGATTTGTTTTTGTACGCTGCTTAATTCAGGCATTTGACTAATAATATAATCAACGTCTATAGTTCCGACTTTCGATTGAGCAAAACCGGTAACACATAAAAATAAAAAAGCGATCTTCAATAATTTCGTCATAGTTAGGGATTATTCGTGCGGCAATAATACTATAAAAATAATTATTTCTGAATGTTTTTATCAATATGTTAACTTACTTTCTATGGTAGAAGATATAGTCGGTACTTAGAGGAGTGGCTCCGTTTTGCTTCAACTCGGTCATCAATTGACCTCGATGATAGGTACTGTGATTAATAATGTGGTAAAGTATATTCTCTACTGAATTAGAAAAGGATTCGCCACTGCTATTCTTATAGTCAATTAAGGTCCGTAAGTCAAATTGCCCGACTATGACATTACTCATGGCATGATTCTTATCGTTTAGGCCGGATAGCTCATCAATATCAAAGGTCTCCCAGGTACTTTGAGTGGGTTTTTTGCCTGCGATACGGTGATTCCAAATATTTTGGGCATTCAACGTATGACCTATCTAGGATTTTGCTCTATCGGTATAGGCTAAAGGAGTACCTTCAATAAGTGAAATAAGCTGTTGATTGCTAAAATGGTTGTATTCCAATTTATCGACGAAAAAGTTTTTCATGTTTTGTTTCATAAGTGAAGAACGTGGCTAATCCATTCACAGATTACTCGGGACCATCACAAACCAATTTTGTGCCGTATGCAAAACTATTCTTCTGAAACCGAAGTTCCGTTCTCAGCAAATTCTTTAAAATCTTTGAGGTATTTCAGCGATTGTTTTTTAAAAGTTCCCGGCATTAAAAATCCCATCAATTTCATTCCGAAGCCTGCGAATTTGAACTCACTTTCGCTCACCCACTTGGTTTTATTCCCATCTATCTCATAGAAAAAATTCTTTTGAACGTTGTGTATCCACTTGGTATCGTAATTGGCGTGAAACTCTTCCGGGAATACATTTTTTGTGATGGTCTCAGTCAAAACCACATTTCGTTTCCCCATTTGGTATTCCAATTCCATGGTTGTGCCTTCTTCACCCGGAACGCCCTGCAACACTTTATAATTCACAAGTCCTCGTTGCCAGTGCTTCATATTTTCGACATTATCCAATTTCCGGATTACTTCTTTACGGGGTAGATCAATGATTATTTCGGATGAATATTTCATTTTTACAAATGAATTGATTTTAGTAGAACAATTTACGTATTTTTCGGTAAAAGGTACATACTATAAAAAGTATGATAACGTTGTGTTAAGGCACTTGTGAAACTCCAGGTTTTTCATATTTTTGCGGGGATTTAGTTAAACTTATTTATTTGAAAATGAACAAAATTATTACACTGTCGGTTTTTTTATTTTTTCTGACCAATTCAGTCTTTGCCCAAAAAAATGAAGATGTTTTGATGACTATAGATGATCAACCGGTTTTGGCGAGTGAATTTAAACGGGTATATCTAAAGAATCTCGATTTAGTACTGGAGGAGTCACAAAAGAGTGTGGACGGTTATTTAAAGCTTTTTGTGGACTATAAACTAAAAGTCGCCGAAGCCTATTCACAGGGGTTTGACCAGTCTGACACGTATAAAAAAGATTTTTCAAAGTACGAAGAACAATTATCTAGAAATTACATATTTGAAGACAAGGTAACTTCGGAATTGGCAAAAGAAGCCTTTGAACGCAATCTGGAAGAAATAGAAGCTTCCCATATTTTGATCATGGTAAATTACGATGCCGTGCCCCGGGATACTTTGGCGGCTTTCGATAAAATAAAAGGCATAAGAGACAGAGCCTTAAAGGAGGATTTTACGGCTTTGGCCAGGGAAACTTCTGAAGAACCGGGTATAGAAAAGTCCGGCGGTAACTTAGGCTATTTCACGGCTTTTGCTTTGGTCTATCCTTTTGAGACTGCGGCTTACGCCACTGAAGTAGGAGAGGTTTCTGAAATCATAAGAACTCAGTTCGGCTATCATATTATAAAGGTGCATGATCGCAGAATGAAAGAACCCGAAATTACGGTTTCGCATATTATGATCTCTACAAAAGAAGGCGCTTCAAGCTATGTTCCTGAAGCGCGAATAGGAGAGCTCTATGTGTTATTGGAGCAGGGTGATTCGTTTGAAAGCCTGGCCAAACAATATTCAGATGATAAGAACTCGGGTAAGAACGGAGGTAGGATAAAGCGATTTAGCAAGGGTGGTCTGCGCTCCTCGGTTTTTGAAGAGGCGGCTTATAAATTGGAAAATCCGGGAGATATCTCTAATCCCATAAAAACGGAGTTTGGTTGGCATATTATTCGCCTTGAAGAAAAGCATCCGCTTCCCACCTATGAAGAAAAACGCGAAATACTGGAACGTCGTGTAAAAGAGGGAAGCCGCTCCAAGATCGTCACCCAGGCCGTGAAGGTAAAAATAAAGGAGAAATTTGGTTTTGTAAATGAAACGGGCTATTCACCTTATTTTGATACTTACGTGGGTGATGAAGTAGTGAAACGTAAGTGGGTATACGATACGATACCTGCCTCGGAAAATAAAAAAATGTTTACCATTGGCGATCGGGATTTCTATTTTGATGATTTTGCTCGTTTTATTCAAAAAAGACAATATGCTAGTAAAAGGTATATAAGTAGAATTACTTTGATGACCGATTTTTACGATGAATTCGAAACGCTTCAGCTTAAAACCTATTTCAGAGAAAAGCTAGAGCTCGAAAACGAAGAATATGCTGGCATTATAAGTGAATATAGAGATGGTCTTCTCATTTTTGATGTGATGGGAAAAAACGTATGGAGAAAAGCAAAAAAGGATTCCGTAGGTCAATTGCAATATTTTGAAGACCATAAATTGAAGTACCAATGGAAAACAAGAGTGGATGTTGAAATTTTAGCAACGACCAAAGAAGATGTTGTTGATGAGTTGGAAAAACTCATGAAAGAAGGAAAAACCGGTAAAGAAATTAGGGGCCTCCTCAATAAGGATAATGAAGTAAACGTACTGTTAACCAAAGGTGTTTTTGAAATTGGTCGAAGTGAATTACCATCCGGTTTTCTACCTGATATGGGAGTTTCCATAATATATACCGAAAACGAGTCGTTTATAATAATAAACGTTAAGGAAATTACCCCACCGGGACCAAGGGTGTTCGAAGAGATCAAGGGAAGGGTGCTGAGCGATTATCAAACGTTTATCGAAGAACAATGGATGGATCAGCTGCGCGCGAAATACAAAGTAGAAATCAATAAAAAAACCTTAAAAAAGCTTAAAAAGGAATTGAACTCCTAATGCATAAATTATCCCCACTTATTCTTGTATTATTCATAGTACTTTCTTGTGATTATTTCAAGCAAGACGACCCTCGTATCCCTATTGCCAGGGTGAATGATGAGTATTTATATGAGGAAGATATAGCCGATTTAATTTCACAGGCTACGTCCAAAGAAGACAGTGCATTGTTGGTTAATAACCATATAAAACGTTGGGCGACGCAACAATTACTGATCGATCAGGCCAAGATCAATTTAACAGATCATGAATTGAACGAATACAATAAATTGGTGGATCAATATAAAACCGATCTATACACAGAGGCCTACAAAAGTAATATCGTTTCTTTACAGCTGAACAGTACCATCACTGAAGAAGAGATGTTGGTTTACTACGAGGCCAATAAGGAAAATTTTAAGTTGAACGACCAATTGGTTAAAGTGCGTTATATACATCTCAGTGAAAGTTTTGATGATCTGAGTGGCATTCGTGAAAAGCTCAGACGCTTTAATACAGCCGACAAACTCGCACTTGCTGAGCTCGGTATAAAATTTCAATCCTATAACTTCAATGATTCTACCTGGGTTAAAAAGGAAAGTTTGTTAAAAAACATACCTGTGATCAAATCTTCGGAAAACCAAGTGTTAAAAAAATCAAATTTTACACAATTGCAAGACTCATTAGGAGTATATTTGGTGAAAATTGAAGATTTACTCAATAGGAATGAGACGGCACCATTATCGTTTGTGTCACCTACGATCGAGCAAATAATTTTGAATAAAAGAAAATTGGAACTCATAAAAAAATTAGAAAAGGATATAACAAAAGATGCGATTAAGGATAAAAAATTTGAGACCTTCACAAAACAATAAGCTACTCACTCTTCTATTTTTATTGGTAATTACCACCCTGTCTGCACAGGTTGTGGTGATAGATAGTACCAATGTTATCAAGGACGATATTCCAGAATCAACGGTTAAGAGGGATACGGTAAAGACCTTTAAACGTTTCAAAGCTGAGGGAGTATCTGCAGTAATTGGTGAGTATGTGGTGTTAGACAGTGATATTGATAAGAGTTATATTGAGTTAGTACAACAAGGAATCCCGGTGGAAGACGTAACACGCTGTCAATTACTGGGTAAATTAATGGAAGACAAGCTGTATGCCCATCACGCCAAGCAGGACAGCCTCGTGGTGACTGACGCTGAAATTAACCAACGCATCGACCAGCAAATGCAATACATTATCGGAGAGTTTGGCGGGGACGAAGATAAAGTGGCAAGATTCTATAAAAAGAATAATATCGGAGAATTGCGTGAAGATTTATTTGCGACTAATAAAACACTCATGCTTGCTGCTGAAATGCAGCGAAAAGTAGTAGAAGAAATAGAAGTAACTCCGGAAGAAGTTCGGGAGTTTTTCTTTTCTATTCCTAAAGAAGACCGACCGTTCTTTAGCGCCGAAGTCGAAGTAGCACAAATTGTGGTAGAGCCCGAGATAACCGAAAAGGCAAAAAAAGATGTGATCGACAAACTCAATGGTTTTCGTCGTGACATAGTTGAAAACGGTGCCAGCTTTTCTTCAAAAGCGGTGTTATATTCCAAGGATGCGACAAGATCCAAGGGGGGATTGATCGAAGGAGTAAAGAGAAATTCACCCATGGCAAAAGAATTCAAAGACGTGGCATTCTCACTGCTTGAAGGGGAAGTAAGCGAACCTTTCGAAACAGAGTTCGGATGGCACTTATTGACCGTGGATAAAGTAAGAGGACAGGAATTGGATGTTCGTCACATCATTGTTTTTCCGGATGTTACTCAGGCCACCATAGATACGGCAAGGGCAAAAATCGATAGTATTCGGGTGTCAATTATTGCGGAAAAAATAGACTTTGCGACGGCCGCTCGTATTTATTCAAGTGAAAAGGAAACTCGCAATAATGGAGGTCAATTGGTAAATCCTGTTTCTTTCGACACTCGTTTTGACCTAACAAAAATGGATCCTACTTTGAGCGCACAGGTCTATAATTTGAAAGAAGGCGAAGTGTCCAAAGTGTTTACAGATAGAGATTATACGGGCAAGAGCAAGTTTAAAATACTTACGGTAACAAAGAGGTATGAGGAACATCCTGCTGAATTCAGTAAAGATTATGAAAAAATTAAAGATCTTGCTTTAAAACAGAAGCAAATTCATACGATCGAAAAGTGGCAAAACAAAAAAATACAAGAAACCTACGTAAGTGTAAATAGAGATTATAACGATTGTGAATTCTCCAGCAATTGGATCAAAAATTAACTAACAACCTTCCTGGACTATGTCTGATGTAACTGCAGTGGAACAATTAGTTTCCAAATACAACGCTTTGCGACAAGAAATCAAGAAAGTAATTGTTGGCCAGGACGAGGTAGTTGAGCAAGTTCTATTATCAATTTTTTCTGGAGGACATGCATTACTTATTGGTGTACCCGGGCTGGCAAAAACATTATTGGTCAATACGGTCGCAGAAGCTTTAGGGCTTAATTTTAAAAGGATACAGTTCACGCCTGATCTTATGCCAAGCGATATTCTGGGTTCCGAGATCCTGGATCACAATCGGGAGTTTAAATTTCTCAAAGGCCCCATTTTTGCCAATATAATCCTGGCCGATGAGATAAACCGCACGCCGCCAAAAACACAGGCAGCCTTACTTGAAGCGATGCAGGAACGTTCAGTGACCATTGCAGGAAATAATTATAAATTGGATCTGCCTTATTTTGTATTGGCCACTCAAAACCCCATTGAGCAGGAAGGCACTTATCCTTTACCCGAAGCCCAATTGGATCGTTTTATGTTCGCGGTAAATTTGGATTATCCATCTTTTTCTGAAGAAGTTGAGATTGTGAAGACAACCACATCGGGTGAGCAAGCCCAGGTGAATGCTTTATTCACCGCTCAGGAGATGGTGGATTTCCAAAACCTTATCAGACGTATCCCGGTTGCGGAGAATGTTGTGGAGTATGCTGTGACCTTAGTGAATAAAACCAGACCTAAAAGTCGGATGGCAACTGATATCGTTAAGAAATACATCGACTGGGGCGCTAGTCCCAGGGCGTCACAAAACCTGATCCTGGGAGCAAAAGCCAATGCCGCGCTGAACGGAAAGTTCTCCCCTGATATTGAAGATGTTCGAAAAGTAGCTATTGGCATACTTCGCCATAGATTGATCAAAAACTACAAAGCCGAGGCAGAGGGTTTGACCATTGAAGAAATAGTCGCCAGCTTATATTAATCAGGAAGGACGATATTTAGAAGGCTGCCTGATTCGTCTTAGTATTAGTAATCGATGTAGTGCCGGTTTTAACATTAGGAAGGAAATTACCGGAATCGATATCCCATTGTTGCGGATTTGTAAGGAACTTTAATTTGGGGATGAATTTTTTTGTGGTAAATGATCTCACGACAATCCTATTATCCTATCTGTTGTATTGTCTTTACGGTAAACCTATGATGGATTTAAGAGACCGAACCTACTTCCGAAGAAAGTATGCACAAAATAAATTATATATTTGATAAATAACAGTATGTAATTTTGACTAATACTCAATTTTATATACTAAATAGTACTATAAATTGAATAATAGTTATAAAATTTCCTAATTCGTTAGATTATTGTAATTAATTCTTAAATTTTGTACTTTTGTCTTCGGTCATGTAAGCTTCGAGTAAAGGTGTGCTTCTTAAAAAAATGAAAACTAAAACTATGGCTTTCGATATTGATATGATAAAAAAGGTATACGCCCAATTGCCCGAAAGAGTTGATAAAGCTCGGCAGATCGTGGGTACGCCTTTAACACTATCAGAAAAAATTCTATACAGTCACCTTTGGGACGGAACGGCAACAAAAGCTTTTACCCGTGGCGAAGATTATGTAAATTTTGCACCTGATAGAATTGCTTTACAGGATGCCACAGCACAAATGGCATTGTTACAATTCATGCAAGCGGGGAAAAGCAAGGTGGCTGTGCCCACCACGGTTCATTGTGACCACTTGATCCAGGCAAAGCAAGGCGCTGTAGCCGATCTGAAAAGAGCCAATGAAACCAGTAGCGAAGTATTTGATTTTCTAGAGGCGGTTTCAAATAAATATGGAATAGGTTTTTGGAAACCGGGTTCCGGTATTATCCACCAGGTGGTTCTGGAAAACTATGCGTTCCCCGGTGGGATGATGATAGGTACCGATTCGCATACAGTGAACGAGGGTGGATTGGGAATGGTGGCCATTGGAGTGGGTGGAGCAGATGCTGTGGACGTTATGGCAAATATGGCGTGGGAATTAAAATTTCCGAAGCTTATAGGAGTCAAATTAACAGGGGAACTAAACGGTTGGACGGCTTCCAAAGATGTAATTTTAAAAGTAGCCGGAATCTTAACGGTAAAAGGAGGAACCGGGGCTATCTTAGAATATTTTGGGCCAGGGGCTCAAAACCTGTCTTGTACCGGGAAAGGTACCATTTGCAATATGGGAGCTGAAATTGGTGCCACAACTTCTACCTTTGGATATGATGATTCCATGGAACGTTTCTTACGTGCTACGGAAAGGGAAGATATTGCCGACGAGGCGAATAAGATAAGAGAATACTTAACCGGAGACGCCGAAGTTTATGAGACTCCGGAGCAGTATTTCGATCAGGTTATCGAGATCGACCTTTCCGAGCTGCGGCCACATTTAAACGGGCCTTTTACACCCGATCTGGCAACGCCGGTAGGTGAATTGGGTGAAAAAGCAAGAAAGAACGATTGGCCGCTAAAAGTAGATTGGGGTTTGATAGGTTCGTGTACTAATTCATCATATGAAGACCTAACCCGGTCAGCCTCTATCGCGCAACAGGCTATCGATAAAAAATTAAAACCGAAAAGTGAATTCGGGATCAACCCGGGAAGTGAACAGATTCGATACACCGCGGAACGCGACGGAATATTAAGCGTATTTGAAAACCTGGGAGCCACTATATTTACAAACGCTTGCGGACCCTGTATAGGTCAATGGGATAGAAGTGATCTAAAAGGTGATGAAAAAAATACCATCGTTCATTCCTTTAACCGGAACTTCTCAAAGCGTGCCGACGGAAACCCAAATACTCACGCTTTTGTTGGGTCTCCCGAAATGGTTACAGCCATTGCGATTGCAGGTCGATTGGATTTTGATCCATTACACGATACCTTGATCAACGAAGAAGGAGATGAAGTAAAACTTGACGTCCCCGTTGGGATTGAACTCCCTCCTCTGGGTTTTGATGTACGGGATAATGGATATATAGAACCGGTAACCGATGGTAGCGGGGTAAATATAACAGTTAACCCGGCAAGTGAACGATTGGAGCTATTGACACCATTTGAGCCAATTCAGGATGATGAATTACAAGGTGTTAAGCTATTGATAAAAGCCTTCGGAAAATGTACCACCGACCATATTTCCATGGCGGGCCCCTGGTTACGGTATAGAGGTCATCTGGACAATATTTCTAACAACTGTCTAATCGGTGCCGTAAACGCATATAATAAGAAAACCAATTTTGTTAAAAGTCAGTTGAACGGTGATTACGGTGGTGTCCCCGATACCCAACGAGATTATAAAGCAGCCGGGATTAAAACAATAGTAGTGGGTGATCATAATTATGGCGAAGGATCTTCCCGTGAGCATGCGGCTATGGAGCCACGACACCTTGGTGTTGCGGCTGTATTGGTAAAATCGTTCGCACGTATCCATGAGACCAACCTGAAAAAACAGGGGATGTTAGGATTGACTTTCGATGATGAAGCCAACTATGATCTGATACAGGAAGACGACACCTTTAATTTTCTTGATATTTCAGATTTCGCACCCGGTAAATCGTTGACCATTGAAGTAGTACACACAGATGGAACCAAGGATATCATTATGGCAAATCACACCTACAACGCTTCGCAAATAGAGTGGTATCGTGAAGGTAGTGCACTGAACTTGATTAAGAAGCAAAATGCATAAAAGGCAGATTCAATAATAAGCGAAAGACCTTGTGAGAAATTGTAGGGTTATTTCGTGAAGTAATCTTCGATAAATTGATGTGTAAAAAGATTTGCCCCTTCTTCTTTCAGATGTACAGGGTCGCTAAACAGTGATCGTTCTTGGATCAATTCAGTGTAATTATTATAATTGGGTAACCATCTTTCCATGATATCTAGATTTCCTTTAAATTGAAAAATGGGTGCCGTAAAAAAATAGACTTCCGTATTAAGATTGGAACATGCATCCAGAATATCAGCGAAGAAAATATTTTCTTTTTCGATTAGATAATGTTCGAAAACATCTAATTTCTGCAGTTCACCATGAATTGGTTTAAAACCCTGGTTTTCATAGAAATTTGGTTTTTTACCTAACATACTTAAAACTACATTTCGAAATCCAAGTTCAGACTCATAGTACTGATATCGGTAAAACGGGATCCACCTAAAAAATTTATATTGTGAATCCTGATTTTCGTATTGTGAATAAATGGACTTTTCTTTAAGATAAGGTATCCAGGGAAACTGTGCCATCTTGTCCGGAATTTCCATGTTATAGGTGTAATCTACTTGAATAAAAATTTTTCGGACTTTGATGTTTTTTAGCACTTCAAGCGTCATAAGTTTTAGCTCAAAGGGATAACTGTTGACATAGGCAAGATTAAGTCCTTTTTCCCCCGTTTCTCGCTCGATTAAAACGGGATTAATGTGGTAATTACTTCGGGAATTCCCTATGACCACATAGTCTAAAGAATCGGTGCCGATGTCTCGAACCCACATTACTTTATTTCGCGGGCTACCATGATTATAAACATATGTATATGTATATTCTCCTAAGTATTGCAAGGAAACTACGATAACTATTAAAATCGTAACATAAATAATAAATCGTTTCATTGTCTTAAAATTTAAAATATATAAATTCCTGCATGTCTGAAAAACTTCCAAAGAAAATTATCAATGCTATGACTATCGCCATCTGCAATAGTGAAAACCTATGCGATGCCAGGGGGAACGATTTTTTTCTGGAAAACCATTCTACGATTAATAAGCCAATTACGAAGGGGAGCATTTCGATCGCATAGCGTCCCATATTCAATAGCTCCAGTGAGAAATCTAATGAAATCATTCTACTTAAATATGTCAAAGCGACTTCCATAGAAGGCGCTCTAAATAATATCATTCCTATAGTGACCAAAGAAAAAGTGAAAGCGATCTTTAAAATGTCAATAATAGGATGAGTATTAGCCGTCCTTTTTTGAGGGTACAGAGCTCTGAATAAATAATGAATAGAATAGAGGAAACCGTAATAAACACCCATAAAGACAAAAGTCCAATTTGCCCCATGCCATAATCCACTTAAAACGAACACTATAAGGATATTTCTTATCGATTTCATATAGCTCACCCGACTCCCTCCTAATGGAAAATAAATATAATCTCTGAACCACATCATAAGTGAAATGTGCCATTTTCTCCAAAATTCTGTGATATTTTTTGCAAACAATGGATACCTAAAGTTGGTCATTAATTTAAAATTAAATAACCGCGCGGTACCAATTGCTATATCTGAATAACCAGAAAAATCGGCATATACCTGAATAGTAAAATAAATAGCTCCCAGTAATAGGGTAAAACTAGAAACGGTCTCGTAGTCAATGAAGATTGCGTTAACGTATTGGGCGCAGCCATCGGCAATTACAATTTTCTTAAATAGTCCCCAAACAATCTGTTTTACTCCTAATATACCTTCATCGACGTCAAAATTCCTTTTCTTATGGAATTGGGGAAGCATGTTCGCTGCTCTTTCGATGGGACCAATGATCAATTGAGGGAAGAAGGAAACAAAAGTGGCGAAGGCGACAAAATCATTAGCAGGGGTTATTTTTTTCCGGTAAATATCGATAGTATAGCTGAGGCTCTGAAAGGTGTAAAACGAAATTCCGATAGGCAAAATAATATTTAACGAATAAGATGATGAGATTTCTCCGCCAAAAAATGTAAAGGCAGTTTGGAAATTTTCTACAAAAAAATTGAAGTATTTGAAAAATGCAAGCAAACCTATATTCGCAAAAATACTAGTCCTAACTAATAGTTTTCGATACGAATCATTCGAGGTTTTTCCCAATTCCTTGCCTACAACATAATCTATAAGTGTACTCACAAAAATGAGAACTAAGAATCGTGGATCCCACCAACCGTAAAAAAAATAACTTGCAAAAAGCAACCATAAATTTTGTGTCTTTACATTTTTATTTAGGACGAACCAATAAATAATAAATACTATTGGTAGAAAAACAGCAAAATCTAAACTATTAAATAGCATGAATATTTAAGCTTAATTATTACTCTCAACAATTAAATTTACCAATTATAAAACCGGAGATGGATTCCTTATTGTGATATAACTTTTGAAAAGAGATACTCAAACCAATTTATAGGATTATACTAGAAACGAACCGAGATTTGTTAATAAATGTAACCTTTTTAAAATTCTTGCTTACCTAATTTTTAAAAGTTTTCCTTTAAATATAATTTAAATGTTTGAATATCATCCTTGGTGGTCAGATCGGGCACATGCTCACAAAATCCAATGCCCTCAAATTGTCCGGGATGATCTCTACAGAAATTTAGGACAGCTGTGGGTAACTCTTTCTCATTTCGCTTTGGATGGACAGGACAATTATTCAAATACTGAAACATGGAAATTCCATTGAATTTAAAAATATTCATGCTCACGCGAAATTTCCCATTGGCATCTCTATATTTTTCTATGTTGGTTACAGCAGGCTTTTCTATAATATCGATCAAGTAATTGTCTTCGTCCAGCAAAACGAGAGCGAAGTTCGAAATACGATCCGTCGAGAATTTCAATCCGTCGCGATCGTAGGCGATAAATGCGTTTGGGGATATTGTCGTCCCCAAGGCTTTCAAAGCCTCTACTGAGTATAAATTGTCACTGTTACAGACCGTAAAGACCTCATTTTGTAAGTGAGTATATTGATTGAGGGCTTGGGTCACCGCATCTGCCGTACCAAATGGTTTTTCTCTTCCTTTGGGAATGTGCTGCGTAACATACGAGATCAGTAATCCGTTAAAGGGGTTATTCTTAGTCTTATTACCGTAGAAAGATTTAAAAGTGTCACTTTGTTTTCCAATAATAAGGTACACGTTTTTGTAGCCCGCTTTTTCGGCATTCCTTAAGAGAAAATCCAAAATAGGTCGTTGTTCCTTACCGTAACTGATAAGTGCTTTGCTCATTGTATTGGCAGCTGTGATCTCAGATAATGAAAGATCTTCAACATTCTTTGATTCCTTCATTCGTGAAGAAGCGCCTGCAGCGAGTATGAGTATATTGTTGTTCATTTATAGTATATGGGTTCCTTGTACAACCGAAACTTCATAAGCATCTATCGCGCCATTTTCCCTGATGGCTTTGATGATTGCTTCTTTTTTATCGCCGGGTACCAGGGCAACTATGCTTCCTCCTCCACCTGAACCGACAATTTTCGCCCCGTAGGCTCCTGCTTCCAGGGCAGCATTTATCATTTTATCAATTACGGGGACGGTTATCTTGAGTATATCTTTAAGCACCTTGTGATGTGCACTCATCAATTCACCAATGGCCTTATGATCAAGCTTTTCTTTTCCAAATTCCAGGAGCGCCTTTTGGGTAATAGAATGATTTTGTATAGCGGCATAGAAATAGGGTTTTAATTCTTCGGAAATATACGATGAATACCGATCCACTGTATCCGGGGTTACTTTTTCCAAACAAAAATCGGGTAGGTGTTGTTCCACCTCTGCTATCGCATCTTGCGCTTTTCCACGTAAATCAGCTAATAGACCAAGGGTTTTTTTAGGCACTCCGGATTCTCCTAAAATAAGACTTTCCAGCTCGGTGCCTATAATTTTAAATGAGAGATCTTCAGATGTATTCAGAAAAACAATATTCCCTAATGAGATGGTGTACTGGTCCATCTTTCCACCCGGGGAATTATGTTCGATCACTTCGGCTTCGTAGGCTAGTTGTGCGATAAATTCATTAGTGATCGGTCGATTGGCACCAAAGGCTTTCAGTAAAAAATGGATCCAGGCCACCACGATTGCCGATGAGCTCGAAACTCCCGCGTTGATAGGGATAGTGCTTTTCAGCAGTACATCAAACCCTCTATCCGGAACACAACCATATCGTCTAACCACTCGAAGTGCCGAGGCAAAATGATCCTCTTTTTCAAGGGTTTCAAAAGTTTTAGTAATAGGAATGGTACGCTCAGACCGTATATCCGGCATTTTAATATGAAAATTTTGGGTTCGATTCTCTTCCGAAGAAAGTTGTACTTCTCTGTTGATCGCACAGGCTATAACAGGTAATCCCAGATAATCCTGGTGATCCCCGAAGAGGCAAATACGCCCGGGAGCGACTATGGTAATTGTTCTGTTCAAGGGTTCAATAGGTGTCTTTGATCCAATTATACGGTTTTCTCTTTACCCAATTACCCCGGGTAAAATCGGGGAAGTCCTGTGATTCACCGTTATTCGCGATGGATATCTCAGAGAGTGGAGTTATGGCACTCCAGGCAGCCGCATCATAAGCATCCATGGGTGGAGCGATATTTTGTTTGGCCGATTCTACAAAAGCCTGTAGCACGAAGAAGTCCATTCCTCCGTGACCGGAACCGGCAGCATATTCACCATATTTTTTCCAAAGTGGATGATCGTATTGTTCCAGCCATGATGTAGCATCATCCCATCGGTGCGGTTTTTTCGCTTTTCCCTCGATATAAATTCTATTGCCGTCCACCTCCCAAATTCCTTCGCTACCCTGAACTCTAAATCCGAGTGAATAGGGGCGGGGCGAATTACAATCATGAGTGACGATGATGGTCTCTTCATTGGCGGTTTCGATCATGGAAGTTATGATATCACCTTGCTTGAATTTCAGCTTCGCATTAGGATGCTCTGCGCCCCCGTTTTTTACGATATAGTTATGTATCCCAACACCTTTACTCGCCATTGAGGATATGGACATTAAGCGATTACCTCTGTTGATATCGCACATAGTGGCTATGGGTCCCATACCGTGAGTAGGGTAAACATCTGCATTTCGAAGCAGGGAATGTTGTGTTCTCCAGGCCGATTCGGAAATTCCTTTATCACCAAATTCCACACCCTTTCCATAGGCCGTTTTACCGTCGTTGAGTTTTACAAACCTCAGGTCATGTTGATAGCCGCACCGAAAATGCAATAATTCACCAAATACATTTTGACGTACCATATTGAGTACAGCCATGATATCCCTTCGGTAACACACATTCTCCAGGATCATGAGGTGACTTCCTGTTTGTTCATGGGTATTCACGAGGTCCCAGCATTCTTCCATCGTATTTGCTGCTGAAACTTCCAGCCCGGTGTATTTTCCGGCAAGCATGGCATCCTTGGCCATACGGGTATGCCATAGCCAGGGGGTTGCGATGATGACTGCATCTACCTCAGGAAGTTCGAGAAGGTTCTGATAATCGTACTCATCTTCTGCGAAAACTTTGGGTTTATTGTAACCGGCTTTGGCGATCATATCCAATGCGATGATATTGCGTCTTTCATCGATATCGCAAATGGCAGTAATGGCAACATCATCGCGCAATAGCAAGTTGTTTAAATGATTTGTGCCTCTCAAGCCGACTCCAATAAGGCCGATCTTGAGAGGGTCTTTAGAATAATTCAATGTCGAACCAAAACTCAGTCCGGGGGCCAGGGCAAGACCGGTGCCTATAAGGGCTGTCTTTTTTACAAAATCTCTTCTGGAGCTCATTTGGGTTGGATTAAAGTGGATATAAATTTAGAATAAATTTGGGTCGCATCATATTTTAATCGGGTATTTGAAATAATCAATTTCCTTTTGATGGTGATTGTAAGATGCCTACGGCTAATGCGACTCACCAGTCATCCGGCAAAAAAGTACACCAAAGATTCTTGGATAGAAGTTTGAGCACATTAACTTTGCATTGGAAACCGTATTTTTTTGTCGTTTATATTCATTGTATTCTTATGGATCTACGAAAGTTTATAAAGAAAAATTGGAGCAATGTTTTGATCATTGCTATTATTGGCTTGCTGTTTATTCCGCAAACCGGAATACCTATTAAGGTCTTTATCAGCCGGTTAATTTCCTTAAGCCCTTCTGAGATCTCTATTGAAAAGCGAGAAACATTAGATACTTACGACTGGCAATTGGAAACACTCGAAGGCGAAAAAGTCAATTTATCTTCTTCCGAAGGAAAAGTGATGCTTATAAATTTTTGGGCAACCTGGTGTGCCCCTTGCATAGCAGAAATGCCTTCCCTTCAAGGCCTATACAGCGAATACCAAGATAAGGTGGATTTTTATTTTGTGTCCATGGAATCATCCGCGAGAGTTGGAGCTTTTATGGAGAAAAATGGATATGATTTTCCCGTATATATTCCGAAGCAACAAGTGCCCAATGCCTTAGATAATGGCTCATTACCAACTACCTATATAATTTCCAAAGATGGAAAGATAGCGGTCGAAAAAACTGGCGCGGCGAATTGGAATAGTGATAAGACAAGGGGGATACTGGATGCTCTGCTGAATGAGTAGTCTTCATTAAAAATGGAACACCATTTTCACCCATCTCCTAATAAATTCGTATATTCATTTTCCTGATAAATTCGGATATTGAAAATTTATTTACGATGCCA
>SMXJ01000014.1 GCA_004356305.1 Bacteroidota bacterium
AACTAAGTCCGTTAGGGCCAGGATGGGATGGGACCTATAATGGTAACCCACTTCCCTCGAGTGATTACTGGTTTAGAGTGGAGTACAAAGAAAATGAATCCACTAAAGAGTTTAAAGGACACTTTACACTAAAACGTTAAGTGATCGACCAAAAAAACTCCTTCATGTGAAGGAGTTTTTATTTCTACCAAGAGAATTCCCTGTTACTTTATCGATCAAAAAATCTTACAGATTGAAACCTAAGGTAAAGAGAAAACTGCTGTAAACCGTATCGATGGCCGCAGTATCTGTTAAACCCACGGAATACAATTGTTGATTTCTACTTTGTTCGGCTCTGGAATACGCAACGTCAAAGGCGTAATTGCCGAAATTATAACCCAATCCTGCCGAAAATCCTTGTCGGTCACCTAAAACAGATTTGTCCTTATAGGGACTTTCTTCATAATTAAAACCACCTCTGATACTTAGTCCTTCGATACGATATTCACCTCCCACCTTAAAAGTTGAAACTGATTTTAAGGTACTACTTATCAGATTATTTTGAGCGGTAAAAGCGGCTTCATGTCCCGGACTGAATCTAATATTCGAAAAATCCTTGTATGAATAATCGAAACTCAACAACCCATCCTTGCCAAAGATATAAGCCAAACTACCGGTGAATTTTCCCGGGATATGTAGATCATAATTCGCAAACACGTTTATTATCGCCGGGGCAACTATTTCGGTGATGTTTTGGTTGTCTTCGGTACGACGTGTCTCGAGATATTGAATGGTCTCTTCAGAAATCACGTACCAGGTAGGAGTGTCATAGGTAAGGCCCATTCTAACATTATTAGCAATTTTCGCGATGGTCCCGAATTGAGCTGAAAAACCGGTGCCAAAAACAAATAGATTGTTTTCAAACTCGATCCGGTTTACTATACTTCCCTTATTCGAATTGGATTCTAACAAGAATGTACTTTCCACATAGTCAATTATATGTGAGTTTAAATTAATTCCGAAGAAAAAATTATCGGTATACTGAGCGCCGATATTAAAGCTATATTTTCCATTATAACCCCTGCTCAAGAGCACATACTCCTGATTGAAATTTCCGGGTGCCACATTCGAAATATACTGTGTATTGCCGGGGTCATTTGTGAGAGGATCGATGATAAACCCCTGGAAACCCAAAAAGGCATTCTGGGCCTGGGTTCCTTCAGTTCTCCCAAGAAAAGCATAAAGGTCTGAAATACTTTCACCGCCTTGTAATTCCAGGAGGTCCAACCGTATACCTTGAGCTTGTTCTAAAAAGAAATTGGCGATGGAGGTATTTCCGGTTCCTTTGATAAATAGATCGATGTCGTGATTGTTGGTTTGGTTATAGTTCATCGCCAAGCTGAATTTTTTCCATCTGGAGTCCTCATTGTAATTATTATAGATGAAAACGCCTCCCGCCTGAGTTATATTAAAATCGCTATTTGAATCCCGTGTGTTGGTACCAAAATAATTGGCTTTGTTATCGATGTCATCCACCGAGAATGTGAAGGTGACGTTGTTTTGTAAAAAAACTGCACTCCCTGCAGGATTTATTGCTATAGCAGACAGATCACCTCCTAAGGCTCCAAAGGCCCCACTTAAAGCATTAAATCTGGCTGTACCTGTTGTCACGTCGGTCCCATAACGCAAACCATCGATAATTCCTTGTGCGTTCAGTATTGATATGAAAAGTAATGTGGCAATTAAAAGTATTTTCTTTTTCATCTTTTAATTTTTTCTGAAGGGTTTTCTGAGATCATTGCGATCGTACATCGGGATCGGCATAAAAAAATCATCATTTCATAAGGGTTATAAAAATGATGATTTTCTAATTTTTTTATTTTCTATCAGCCTGAAACTAGATCTATCCGCGACCGCCTCTTGACGAACCTCCTCGGGAACCTCCTCCTCTCGAACCGCCTCTGTTCATGGAACCGGAACTGCCTCTTGAGGAAGGACGTGAATAACTCGGTCTGGAACTTCTAGAAGGCCGGGAAGATCGATTCAATGAGCTGTTGGGTCTGGTATTTCTTACTGAAGATCGTGTATTTCTATTTACGGCACTATTCGATCTGGAATTTCGCACCGAACTTGATCGTCTAATGCTATTTCGATTGTAAGATCTGGAAGATCTACGGGCAATTTCAGATCTTGAATAGGGACTTCTGCTTGAGATCCTGGAACGATTTCTATTGTAAGGTGACCTTCCGGCATAATAATCTGTATTTCTTCTTCCGCGATTATAACTGGAAGCATAGCCATAACCGTAGTATCCGCCATAATAGGGGTGGTAGCCCCCATAATAGCCATTGTAATATCCCCCATAATATCCACAATACCAGGGATTATAGTAGCCTCCCCAGCCCCAGCTAATACCCCAGTAAGGATAATAACCCCATCCCCAATAAGGTCTGTAGTAGCCGTATCCATAGCCCCAGGGATAATACCCGCCGTAATATCCGAAGTATCCACCAGAGTTATATACATTGATGGTAACATCTTTTGTATTTTCTCCCCAGGCCCCGTATCCTTCTTCATATTCACGCTCAATAGTGATGATATTTCCATCTTCATCTACGCTTTCATAAACTGTATAAGCCTCGATATCTGTAAAAATTATGTCTTCTTCTGGGATATCCCCAATGGTCTTACTCTTAGTTTTGAAATATTGTTTGTAATAATTGTTTTTATTTTCGGAACCGTATTCTTCAGTAGTTGTCACTCCGGAAGAATAGTTGTTATAAATGCCATCGTTGTCCTTAACATTTTGGGTGGAGCTGCAGCTTGATAATACTAAAGCGGCCAATCCAAATAGTGCAAATGATAACAAATTTATTGTAGAAGGTATCTTAGTACGCATATCACAGTATTTAAAATTGTTGGACATCATAAAAATAACTAGTTTTGCCGAGAACTAATAATATTTAACATAGTCACAACTTTTGTGCCAAAAAATGCTAATATGGCAAAGAACTTAACGACACGTAGCGAGGATTATTCAAAATGGTATAACGATCTGGTTATTAGAGCTGACTTGGCTGAAAATTCAGGGGTTCGCGGGTGTATGGTTATCAAACCATACGGCTATGCTATCTGGGAGAAGATGCAGGCAGAACTTGATAGAATGTTCAAAGAGACCGGTCATCAAAATGCCTATTTTCCACTTTTCATACCAATATCTTACTTCAGTAAAGAAGCAAGCCATGTCGACGGATTTGCAAAAGAATGTGCGATAGTGACTCATTACCGACTTAAAAACGCCGATGATGGGAGCGGGGTCGTAGTCGATCCTGAGGCCAAATTGGAGGAGGAATTGATCGTAAGGCCTACTTCAGAGACGATAATTTGGTACACTTTTCGTAAATGGGTACAATCTTACCGTGACTTACCATTATTGATCAATCAATGGGCTAATGTAGTGCGCTGGGAAATGCGGCCCCGTCTATTTTTACGAACTACTGAGTTTTTATGGCAAGAAGGACATACGGCGCATGCTACCAAAGATGAAGCAATAGCAGAAGCTGAACTGATGTTGAATATTTATACCAAGTTTGTGGAAGAATTTATGGCGGTCCCGGTAATAAAAGGTATTAAAACTGATAGCGAACGTTTTGCAGGTGCTTTGGAAACTTATTGTATCGAGGCGTTGATGCAAGATGGAAAGGCACTGCAGGCAGGTACATCTCACTATTTAGGGCAAAATTTCGCCAAAGCCTTTGATGTAAAATTCACCGATAAAGAAGGGAAACGAGACTATGTTTGGGCCACTTCCTGGGGTGTTTCAACCCGTTTGATTGGAGCGCTTATCATGACCCATAGTGATGATAACGGTTTGGTGTTGCCACCAAAATTGGCTCCGGACCAGGTGGTGATCATTCCAATTTATAGAAATGAAGAACAATTGGCCGATGTGAGTAAGGTGGCGGAACAATTAATGACGGAGCTGCGCTCCAAAGGAATTCGTGTGAAGTTCGATAACAGAGATACACATAAACCCGGATGGAAATTCAATGAATATGAATTTAAAGGAGTGCCGGTCCGGATTGCTATCGGCCCCAAGGATGTTGAAAATGGAACCGTGGAAATCGCACGTCGTGACACCCTAACAAAAGAATTGGTGCCAATAGAAGATGCAATCAATAAGATAGTTGCTCTAATGACAGAGATCCAGGAAAATCTTTATAACAGAGCAGCTCAATACAGAGCTGAAAACACAACTGAGGTTTCCGGTTACGAACAATTTAAGAAAGTTTTGGACACTAAAGGTGGGTTTATCTTAGCGCATTGGGACGGTACAAACGAGACCGAAGAATTGATCAAAAATGAAACAAAAGCGACCATTCGCTGTATTCCTCTGGACGATGAAAATAAGCCGGGAAGCTGTATGGTTACCGGTAAGCCAAGTGCTAGAAAAGTGTTATTTGCGAAGGCTTATTAATTTTTTATGAAAAACATAAACCAGCACTTGTAGCATTAAAAAATAGTTGTATTTTTGCACCCGCCTGAATAGCATAAATTTATATTTTGATGTCGGGCAGGTCCGCAATTAAGAACAATTGGTCCGTTCGTCTAGGGGTTAGGACGCCAGGTTTTCATCCTGGTAACAGGGGTTCGATTCCCCTACGGACTACAAAACATTATAAGAGAAGATATTATGGCGAATCATAAATCAGCTTTAAAGAGAATTAGAAGTAACGAAACCAGACGTTTACGTAATCGTTATCAGCATAAAACGACGCGTACTGCTATGAAAAAACTTAGAGAAACTACTAACAAAAAGGAGGCGCTAAAATTGTTCCCCGAGGTAGTATCAATGTTGGATAAGCTTTCAAAGAATAATATTATTCACGCGAATAAGGCTGCCAATTTGAAATCCGGTTTAGAGAAACACATAGCTGCCCTTTAAGTCGTATCTATATTTATACATTGTTTAGAACTCTTTCAGAATTGCTGAAGGAGTTTTTTAATGTTAATAACCCAATTATCTTGTCGTTCTTTCTCCCACAAATTGTTGCAATTGGTGGCTGTATGATGAAATTATAGTATCGAATACCTCATCGAAAATAGGAATATAACTCGCCGTATCTCCTTTTGCGATCTTGAACTCTTTTTTCCAAGAACTAATTTAACATAGTATCCGTCTTTTGAATTTCTTCGAAACATAATGTGTACCATTATGAGTCCCTCCGGAAGCGTTTCAGGCTCCATGCTAACCGTTAGACCAATCCCAAAGTGCGAATAATGATCTTCTTCTGGCGCAATGGCATGAATAAGGCTGATGGAACGAGTCCGAACCCTCGTTCTTCACTAAATCTGTATAAAGAGAATCGCCTTTCGGGTACCCGGTACCAGGACTTTAATTCTTGTACGATCTCCGTGGAAATGAAGTGACGGTCCCTTTGGCAAGCATCAAATTTATCCTGAACCTTATCTTATGCGTTGCAAAGTTCGTGAAATTTGGTACTTTCCATATGAGAATATACTATTGAGTTATATATGCTATAAAACGATATTGATGGGTATTGCTGACGGAAGGCTGGTTAAACTATGACATCGTGCCTTATAAAATCTAAGGGCAGGGAGAGTGGGGTGCTAATCGCCCAGCTGTTTTTGTGTTTTTTATAATAGTTACAAGCGTTTATTTGGGTTCGATAATTACAAAAACCG
>SMXJ01000015.1 GCA_004356305.1 Bacteroidota bacterium
CCAAAAAATGCGCCTAACGTTATAATTTTCTTATTGGATGATGTAGGATTTGCACAAGTAGGAAGTTTTGGAGGCTTGATCGAAACCCCAAATATCGATATGCTGGCAGCAAACGGGCTGCGTTATAATAATTTTCACACTACAGCATTATGTTCCCCATCGAGGGCCACATTAATGGCTGGAAGAAATCCACATATGATCGGCTTAGGAAGCCACGCATTAACGGCTATGGGCTTCCCCGGTTATAATGCAATTGTGCCTTCTTCAGCTAAATCAGTAGCCAACTACCTGGAAGATGCAGGATATGTTAATTACGCACTTGGTAAGTGGGATCATACGCCACTCTATGAAGTTTCACAGATCGGGCCTTTTGATCGCTGGCCAAGCCATGAAGGATTTGCACATGGTTATAATTTCATGGCTGCCGATGTTCACCAATTCATACCCGTGATGTGGGATGATCATTCTCCTGAACCGTATAGAAAAACAGAGCATCTTGATAAAGACTTGGCGGATCGGGCCATAAACTGGATCACGGGCCACAAATCCCTGGACAAAGAATTACCATTTATGATGCTTTGGGCGTCTGGCTCTATGCATTCACCTCACCATGCCCCTGACGATTACATCGCCAAATACAAAGGCAGGTTTGATATGGGCTGGGATAAAGCAAGAGAACTAATACTGGCTAAACAAATTGAATTAGGTATTGCACCTGCAAACACAAAACTATCGGGCAGAATAAAAGAAATTCCGGCCTGGGATAGTTTGAATGCTGATGAAAAGAAAATGTATGCCCGCCAAATGGAGGTTTTTGCCGCGCAGATGGATCATGTAGACTATCAGATCGGACGTGTGATAGAGACATTAAAACGAATTGGAGAATATGATAATACATTAATTATAGTAACATCCGATAATGGCGCAAGTGGAGAAGGTGGGCTAACAGGGACGTTCAACGAAACCTATGTTTTGAACGGCATGCAGACTCCTTTTGATGCCAATATGCGTAATTACGACAATTGGGGACAATGGGATTCATATCCACATTATCATGCCGGTTGGGCCATGGCAGGAAATACACCTTTTACTTATTTTAAACAATCTGAGCACAGAGGCGGGCAACAAGATGCATTGGTCATACACTGGCCGAATGGTATCGAAGCTAAGGGGGAAATTCGAAATCAGTATCATCATATCAGTGACATAGCACCAACCATTATGAAGGCTGCAGGCATCGAAAGACCCGATGAATATCACGGAATTAAGCAACAACCTTTTACGGGTATTCCAATGAATTATTCTTTTGACAATGCGGATGCGCCAAACGCAAAAAAACGTCAGTATTATGAAATGTTCGGAAACCGGGCTATTTGGGAAGACGGATGGAAAGCTGTTACGCTGCATGCTCACAGAATGCCCTGGGATATTAATGTGAGAGGTAATTTTGAAGATGACGTTTGGGAATTGTATCATGTAGCTGAAGATTTTTCAGAAAGTATGGATCTGGCAGAAGAATATCCTGAGAAGTTAGAAGAGCTAATAAAATTATTTGAAGAAGAAGCCTGGGCTAATCAAGTATATCCACTGTATGACGATATGCTGTCAAGATTGAATGGCGTTAATTATGTCCTTTTCGGCGATCAAAAAGAATTTACCTATTACGCTCCGGGAGCTGTTCGAATCGCAGAAAAAGCCTCGGTACCGGTGAAAGGTCGATCCCACAAAATTGAAACTACCATCGACTTAAAAGGTGATGAAGAAGGAGTTATTGTTTCCTGCGGGGGAATGACAGGAGGATATACCATGTATATAAAAGGAGGCAAGTTACATTTCGATTATAATTTCCTCGATGGGCTACATTATCATTTGACCTCGCAGAAATTACCGGTTGGAAAGACAGATCTGAAATTCGATTTTATCCTGGATAGGACGGTAATAGATGGAACCTTGAAACCATGGGCTGGGACAGGTGCAATTTATGTCAATGGTGAAAAAGTGGATGAAGGTTATTTCGAAGCTATGCACATTTCAACCTATTCCTTGGCAGAAACTTTTGATGTAGGGATGGATACCGGAACACAGGTAGATCCCGATTATGCCGGCGACCCCTTTATATTTACGGGTACTATAGATAGAGTTAAGGTAACTTTAACCGATTAAATTCTGCTTGTAATTGCTATGATTAATATATTCTATCCATCGACTAATGACAAATAATTCCTTAGTCGATGGATAGTTATGGAACTTTTTAATTCTAAAAATACGTCATTATGAACAGTAAAAACAACATAACCGAGGTTCTAAAAATTGCGGCTTTATTAATATTGTTGACCTGGGTATTTTTTATCATCAAGCCATTTATTTTGGTGGTATTCTGGGCTATTATTCTCGCCGTCACCCTATTCCCTCTCTACAATCGATTGGTTAAAAAAATGGGGGCTACAAAAAAGAAATTGACTACTATACTTTTTGCATTGGTGGTTCTTTCCCTGTTTATGGTTCCGGCTTTTTTTATTACAAGTTCAGCAGTTGAATCAACTAAGGAGATCGCTGATCAATTAAGAAGCGATTCCTTTCAATTACCCCAGCCGGAGGAACGTGTAAAGGAATGGCCGGTGATTGGAGAAAAATTGTATGCCAATTGGTCTGAAGCCTCTAAGGATATTAAAAAATATAGCATTGCCCATAAAGAAGTTATCCTGGAACAGGGAGCTAAGTTATTAAGTGGGTTTAAGGGGTTTATCGGAGCCTTTATTATGTTTATAATTTCCTTTATGATCGCTGTGGTCTTTATGTATAATTCAGACAAGGGATATAATACCTCCTTGGCTTTTTTGAATAAGCTGGTAGGGAAAGACAGTGACGAAATAGTCCATATGTCTCGTGATACTATCAGAAGTGTGGTGAAAGGAATCATTTTAGTAGCCTTAATTCAAGCAGGGCTAGCATATGTTGGCTTTAAGCTAATTGACCTACCAGCGGCCGAAGTGTTTGCATTTTTGGTGCTTATCGTCGCGATCATACAACTCCCTGTTCTCTTGATTATGATTCCGGCCATCATATTGGTTTTTTCATATGCGGATACTACTCCTGCAATCATCTTTACTATTTATTGCGTTTTGGTAGGGCTATTGGATAACCTATTAAAACCTATGCTTTTAGGAAAAGGGCTTAAAACTCCAATGATCGTAATTTTAATAGGTACCATTGGCGGTATGCTCTTACATGGTATTATCGGCCTGTTTTTAGGTCCGGTTGTCCTAGCAGTAATGCATAGAATGTATTTGTATTGGGTAACCACTCCTGCCGAAAACCTATAATGGAAACCTAAAACAATGATGATAGGTATGAAATAAATAAATAATTGCAATTCATGTTTTCTGAATAAAAAATTAAAAACTAGAAATCATAAAAAATTTGAAAATAAAACTAACGCTCTGTTTAACCGTGGCATTGGCCATCTTGTCTTTCGGTTTGCAGGCACAAGATTTTGACGCTGTACAACCCAAACTTGTACTGCAAATTACAGTAGATCAGTTGCGAGGAGATTTACCAACACGATTTTTAGATCGATTAGGCGAAGGAGGATTTCGTTACCTACTGGATAATGGAACTTATTATTCGAATGCACACTATCGTCATGCAAACACCGAAACAGCCGTAGGACATGCCACACTCTTTACAGGAGCTGACCCATCAATACATGGATTGGTTGGTAATAATTGGATTGATCCGTTAACTGGTGAATTGGTTTATAACACGCAGGATGATCGTTATCATTTGATCGGGAAAGATCCGAAACCCCATGAAGGTGTCTCCCCTCATAATCTGTTATCCACAACAATTGGTGATGAGTTAGTTATTTCTAATGCAGGACAATCAAGAGTGTTTAGCGTATCGGTAAAAGATCGCGGCGCTATAATTCCTGGAGGCCACGCAGGAAAAGCATTTTGGTATTCGAAAAGTTCCGGAAAATTTGTAACAAGCACCTATTATTATGATGAATATCCGGAATGGGTTCAGAAGTGGAATGATACCAACCCGGCCGATAAATACAGAGGAAAGACATGGGATTTACTTCATGACCGTTCAACCTACGTGGCAAAAAATATGGATGACCGCCCTTATGAGGCTGACTTCAAACCATTAGGCAGAACCTTTCCCCACCAATATGGAGACAATAAATACCTATATCTTATTCTTTCACTGTCTCCGGCCGGTGATGAATTGACACTTGACTTTACGAAGACGCTTATTGAAAATGAAAATGTGGGTCAAGGTAATGCTATTGATTTCCTGGCGGTCAGTTTTTCGTCGACCGATTATATTGGACACTTGTTCGGGCCATCGAGTCTGGAGTCTGAAGACAATATATTACGGCTTGATCGGATCTTGGCAGAACTTTTTGAATATGTCGATAAAAAAGTGGGGTTGGAAAACACACTGATCGTATTATCAGCCGATCATGGTGCGCCGGAAGCCCCTGAATATATGACAACAATCGGGATGGAATCCGGACGATTCGACTTTACTTATTTTAGAGAGCAAGGCCCTTTAAATAAGGTGTTAATGGAACGTTTTGGCCGGGATGATCTGATCGCTACCCATAGTCATCCCTATCTCTATTTGAATATGGTTGCTATTTCTGAAGCGGAGCTAGATATAGAAGAAGTGGAACGATTTATTGCAGACGAGGTAATGAAAATTCCCGGGATCGCTTATGCACAAACTCGCAGCGACTTATTGGCTGGTCGGATATCCAATGGACCTTTACAGATCCAAATTAGACGAAATTTTCACCCTATACGATCCGGTAACATTCATATGATCCAGGAACACTACTGGTTTTTACATTCAACAGATGAGGCGCAAAAGATGGGGCTTGAAGGTATTGCAGCTATCCACGGATCCCCATGGGTTTATGATACTTATGTCCCGATATTTTTTGCGGGAAACGGTATTCTGGCACAAACGATCACCCGGCGGGTATCACCTACCGATATCGCCCCGACTATTGCAAAGTATTTGAATATTAAATTTCCGTCGGGATCAATTGGAAATCCACTGGAAGAGGTATTTGAGAAGAAAGACTGGTGACATCACTTCAGGAGTAGCATTTAAGCGCCCTGGGGTAAAATAAACACAGAGGATTTAACATTACAAGAATTTGTAATAAATTACGGTATTAAAGAACTGGATAAAGTATTAAAACAAATAAACTAAAGAACAAAGATTGGTTACACCCTGCCGTCACATAAGTTCCTTAATGAAACTATGTAAGGAACAATAATAAACCCTTAATAATTAAAACAAATAATATAATGCAAAAATGTACCGTATTTGGAATAGCAATAATCGTAACCGGCTTATTTAGCTTCAATAGTCTCGCACAAACCATAGAGATCACCCCATCATATGGGTATCAGTTTGGATCAAAATTGGGTTATGGCTCTAATTATATAAAGATCGAAGACAGTGATCAATTTGGAATTACGATCGGTATTGAAGCCGATGACGATGTTATGATAGAAGCCTCATATTTTCACTCTGGAACAGAGTTGAGTATCCGGGATGTTTTTTATAGTCCTTCGGAACAAAAACTATCCGATCTATCTGTCGATTGGATCCTTGTTGGCGGGGCTAAATATTTTCCCTCCGGGAACCTAAGGCCTTTTTTGGGTGGTGCTTTAGGCGCGGTAATTTTTAGCCCAAGTAATGAGAACACCTCGATCATAAGCAGATCTTTGGAAAATAGCACCAAATTCGCATTTGCGTTCAAAGGAGGGGTTAATATTATGATAAGTGAGCAGATTGGGATAAATCTTCAAGGAAATTTGATGTTTCCCGTTAGCTGGGGTGGTGTTTATATTGGAGGTGGATCAGGTGGAGCTTCTGCAGGGGTTGGTGTTTCCAGTACAACTATCATCGGAGGCTTTACCGGAGGCCTGGTATTTCGAATTAATTAATACGAAGGAATATGAGGACAGTAATTACGTTTATAGTTTGCTTTTTGTCTTATTTGGGGTTTGCACAGCAAGACCAACTTACCTGGCCCAGAGAAATTAAAGCTGGAGACAATTACATCATTAGCCTATATCAGCCACAACTTGAAACTTTAGTGGATAACAAATTAGTCGGAAGAATGGCCTTATCGGTCAAGGACGATAAGGACAAAATCGTATTCGGCGCTTTGTGGTTCGAAGCGCGCCTGTCTACCGATTTGGAATCCAATACCGCTGTCTTAGAATCTTTTGACATTCCAAAGATCAAGTTTCCGGATATAGACAACGACGATGGCATCGATCTGTTAAAATCGCTTATCATTAAAGATTTTAGTGCTATAGAGATGGAGATGTCTATCGATAATATCATTTCAAATTTGGAATCGATAGCTGAATATAATGCCGTTAATGATAAGCTATCAAACAATCCTCCAACTATTTATTTCAGACAAGAACCTACGGTCTTGGTAAGTATAGACGGTGATCCTATTCTCAAAAAAGTGGATGATGGAAGTATGGAATATGTCGTGAATACTCCATTTTTCATAGTGAAAAAGAAAAATACATTCTATTTGAAAGGAGAACATGATTGGTATAAATCCAACACCCTTGTTTCCAATGATTGGAAAACAACAAAATCGGTTCCAAAGGACATTCAAAAATTGGCGGATAAAAAATTCGATACTCCAGATAAGAAAGAAGAGGGTGATAAGAATACTCCGAATATCATTGTGGTCACTTCCCCCGCGGAACTCATTATTACTAACGGTGAATTATCCTATAAACCCATAAGAGGAACATCCCTTTTATCTGTTGAGAATACCGAAAGTGATATTATTCTCGAAATTGATACACAGACGCATTTCGTACTGCTCAACGGCCGTTGGTATGGCACAAAAACGATGAAAGATAAGGAATGGCAGTTTGTGGAGCCGAAAGACCTGCCCGAATCATTTAAATCCATTCCAGCCGATGATGATAGCTATACTGCTTTACGAGCCAGCATCCCCGGAACCATAGAGGCCAAAGAGGCCATGTATGAGCAGTATATGCCACAAACCGCTGTGGTCGACAAAAAAACGACCTCAACCAAAGTGGTCTATGATGGTAATCCGGAGTTCGAAGAAATAGAAGGTACGTCCATGCAATATGCGGTGAATACACAAAGTAAGGTGCTTAAAATCGATGGACAATTTTATGTGATCGACGACGGTGTTTGGTTTGAATCTACCACGGCGAATGGTCCCTGGAAGGTTTCAGAAAAACGTCCTGAAGAGGTCAAGGACATTCCGCCGAGTAGTCCCGTTTACAATGTAAAATATGTATATATCTACGATTCCACTCCGGAGGTTGTTTATGTTGGATATACGCCCGGCTATTATCACTCTTATATGTATGGTGGTGTCGTGGTTTACGGGACGGGATATTATTACCAACCCTGGTACGGCGCCTATTATTACCCAAGACCCGTAACTTATGGTTTTGGGGTGCATTATAATCCCTATACGGGCTGGGGATTCTCAGTAGGTGTGAGCTATGGGTGGTTGACAATTTCCTATCGATCGGGTGGTTATTGGGGGCCGGCTGGATATCGACATGGATATCGTCATGGATATCACCATGGATATCATCATGGATATCACAATGGCTATGCTGCGGGATATGCGAGAGGACGGTATAACTCCAATAATATTTACACACGCTCTAATAATGGTAACCCTCGAGCCGGGATATCAACCAGAAACGAACGTTCCACTCGTAATAATACCCGACCTTCAACCAATGACCGACGAAATAATGCGAGGTCTTCAACTAATAATCGGAAAAATAATACAAGTCCAAAACGGAATGACCTGTATGCCGATAAATCGGGAAATATTTATCAGCGTAATAATAATGGAGATTGGCAACAAAAGAGAAATAACACAACACAAAAACCCAATGCTAATCGTAGGACAACACCTAATGTGAATAGAAATCAACAGCGTAATGAACTAAATCGCCAATATAATAACAGAAGCAGGGGTAATACTAATACAAGAAACTATAATAACAACAGATCGAGTCGTGGTTC
>SMXJ01000016.1 GCA_004356305.1 Bacteroidota bacterium
CAAAAGATAAAACGGTTAAGGTGGTTGCTCCTTTGCTTAAATTTCTATCTCCAAAATATCGATATAAAGTCATTTTTATGAATAGAAATATAGATGAAATTGTAAAATCACAACAAAAAATGATTGGAAAGGATCCTGATACCTTGCCTGTTAGCCTTATTAATTCTTATAAAAAACAACTGCATATAGTAGAAGAGTGGAAAAACAGACAGGCCGGGGTAGAACTTATATATGTAAATTATATAGATGTTCTCAATGATACCGATAAGGCAATTAACAAGGTAGTTTCGTTTATTGGTGTCGATATGAAGAAGGATGCCATGATAAAATGTGTAGATAGATCTTTATACAGAAATAAGATTGAATCTATAAGTAAGTAATATGTTGAATAGATAATTTATTGAAGATAGTCTCTCAAATAAAAATGCCTATCGAGGAAGAGATGGAACTCTTTGAAAAGAAATTTTCAAAATCCATGATCTCACAGGTTTCCCTCCTCAACCGAATTACTCATTATGTCGTGAACCGCAAGGGTAAGCAAATGCGTCCGATGTTCGTGTTTCTCATCGCGAAAATGTGTAACGATGGAACTGTGAATGAACGGACCTATAGAGGGGCCTCGGTAATTGAATTGATCCATACCGCTACACTGGTTCATGACGATGTGGTGGACGATAGCAATAGACGAAGAGGCTTCTTTTCTATCAATGCACTGTGGAAAAATAAAATCGCCGTCCTGGTGGGGGATTATCTGTTATCAAAAGGATTATTGCTCTCTATAGATAATGGCGATTTTGACCTGCTTAAAATCATCTCGGTAGCGGTACGGGAAATGAGTGAAGGAGAATTGCTTCAGATCGAAAAAACCCGCCGACTCGACATCACAGAAGAGGTCTACTTCGAGATCATACGACAAAAAACCGCAACCCTCATTGCTGCTTGCTGTGCCATAGGAGCCCGATCTGTAAATGCAACCGATCTCACCGTAGAGAATATGCGAAAATTTGGAGAATTGATAGGTATCGCCTTCCAGATTAAAGATGATCTTTTCGACTATAGCGAGGAAATGATAGGAAAGCCGACAGGTATCGACATCAAAGAAAAAAAAATGACTCTACCTCTGATATATGCTTTGAATAATGCTTCCCTTAAGGAACGAAATTGGTTGATCAATTCTGTCAAAAACCACAACAAAGATAGAAAGCGGGTAAAACAGGTGATCACCTTTGTTAAGGATAATGGAGGCTTGGATTATGCCACCAATGAAATGAAAAAATTTAAACAAAAAGCGCTCAAATTGCTTGAAATATATCCTGACTCCTCATATAAGGACTCCCTGATGTTGATGGTAAATTATGTGATAGACCGAAAGAAATAGTAGAGGCAATCGCAGATAGCAGATGACCCTTTCTTCCCCGTAAATTATGCCTTACAACTATAAATAGCTGAAAATAAACTATATATCTAATAATTTTGGCTACCAACTGAATACTGAAAATAATTTTCCGAAATGGCAGACAACCTTTTTCAATTAACTTGCGTCTATAATAAATAGAAGCGTTTGTGGAACGCGGTACATGAAAGTAATTTCTTTACATAAAAACTACAAAAAGCTAATTAGCAAATCCAAAAAGGGCAACAGAAAAGCCCAATATGAGTTGTATGAGCTTTTTGCGCCCAAAATGTTGAGTGTTTGCAGACAATATATAAAGAGTCTGGAAGTCGCAGAGGAGGTGATGCTAAACGGATTTCTAAAAGTGTTCTCTCATCTGGATTCATTCAAGAGTCAAGGAAGTTTTGAAGGCTGGATACGTAGAATTATGGTAAATGAAGCGATTTCCCAACTTCGGAAGAAAGAGAAATTGCTTTTAAAGGAAGAAGCTGAAATTGAAAACTCAAAAGATCATGTGGCGTACATTGAAACATCGCTGGAAGAAAATGAAATTCAAAAAATGATCGACGCCTTACCCGATGGTTACAAGACTGTTTTTGTGTTATACGCGGTGGAAGGATATAAGCATAGCGAAATAGCCGAGTTACTTCAAATATCAGAAAGCACCTCGAAAACACAATTATTCAAGGCGAGAAAAATACTTCAAAAAATGATCAGTAATGAAAATATTCTAAGTTATGGCACCCATTAAATTTGAAGAAAATATACGCGAAAAACTCCAGGAACGGGAACTTCAACCCAGTAAAGAGGCCTGGAATAAATTGTCGGATAGGTTGGAAAAGGAACCGCATAAGAAAAACAACAGAAGGCTATGGATGGCTGTTGCAGCAGGGTTTGTGGGAGTATTGTTAGTAGTTTCGTTTCTGCTTGACAGTAAAAATAACACAAATATCGATCAAATCGTCGTGGAAGATAACATAACTCGGCAGGCGGAAGAAAAGATAACAAATGATTCAAACATTGAAGAATCCATAGTCGAAAATACTACGGGAAGTATGGCCGAGGTCGAAACAAAACGAGAGGAAAATTTTTCAGAAAATGAAAACATCAGAAAAAATAATAGACCAGAAATTGTGGTGAATACTCAAAATGAAATGAACACGCTTATTGAGAAGGATGGAACATATCATGAAGAGATTCAAACTCCTGTTGAAGATGAAGTAATCCATGATTCATTAGCCTTCAATACTAAAGACGAGAAAACAGTTGAAGAAGAACCGGTAAAAACTGAAAATGATCTTTTTATCGACAATAAAGTGAAGGAAGTGATCACGGCTATAGAACAAATAAAGAAAGATAAGAACATGATAACAGCCGATGACATCGATGCCCTTCTTAAAATAGCACAGCGAGATATTTCAGACAATAGGATCCTTAATTCCAACGATCGAAAAGTAGATGCAACTGCCTTACTTATAGATGTGGAAAATGAACTTGAACGTAGTTTCAGGGATAGAGTTTTTGAAGCTTTAGGGAACGGTTTTAACAAAATAAGAACCGCTGTTGTAGAACGAAATAATTAAATCATTCATCAATCTGGTTTTCATACGACCTCCTTCTAATGGAGGAGGTATTGTAGAGTCCAGTAAATCACAAACAAATGAAAATAATTACGTATAGTATTGCACTAATACTTTGGTTGTTGCCACTTATTCATGCAAATGCTCAAGAAAAAAATATTGAAAGTAAGTTAGAGATCTTAGAAAATTCAAAAGATCAAATTATTGAGCAAGAAAGAGAAGCATTGAAAATTGAAGTAGAGTTGATAAATGAACGCTTGGAAAGAAATGAAATTACTCAAGCAGAAACGGATAAATTAAAAGATGAAGTCGCAGAAAAAAGAGCTCTTAACATAGAAAACAGACTGAATATAATAGATAATAAGATCGCGTTATTAACAAGAAATAATAATGATACCATAATAAAAAAGCAAAAAACGTTGGTGGTTGGGGTATTCGATGATGGTGAAATTATAAATGTATATTATCATAGCAAGAAAAAATACGATCGTCGGACAACAAGTGATCTGGTATTCGCTTTTGGTCTTAACAATGTAATTACTAAGGGAGAATCGCTAAATGACAGTGATTTTGAAATAGGAGGCAGCCGATTTACAGAATTGGGTTGGGCCTGGAAAACGCGTGTTTTTAAAAATACTAATTGGCTGCGTATCAAGTATGGATTTTCATTTCAATGGAATGGGCTTAAACCAACAGACAATCGTTTTTATGTTGATATCGGGAAACAAACCGAGCTCCAGGAATTCCCGGAAGATCTGGACAAATCGAAGTTCAGGTTGGATAATTTGGTTTTTCCGGTACATTTTGAATTTGGACCTTCAAGGAAAATTGAAAAGGAAAATTATTTTAGATATTCAACTCATAAAAAAATTAAAATTGGTTTAGGGGGATATGCCGGATTTAAATTAAGTTCGAAACAAAAGCTAAAATATTCTAAAGATGGACAGGATGTTAAGGAGAAACTAAAGGCGAGTTATAATACTAATAATATTATCTATGGATTAAGTGGTTATATAGGATGGAATTGGGCGGCACTGTATATAAAGTACGATCTTAACACCATCTTTAAAGACAATCCAATTGAACAACGGAATATCTCATTAGGATTACGATTTGATATGGATTAATTCTTGCAGATGTAACCGTGGCCGGAGTTTAGCCCAAACGTTGTGTTTTATATTCTGTAAAAGGCCTCTTCCGGGAGGTTTTTTTAGTTTTATAGCTTGAGTTATCAGGTTTTATTTTTTTTGCGAATTGGCGGTTTTTAAACCTATATTTGCTTATCTTTTTCTTCTGAAATATTCGTACAAGTGATCGCTCGAACCACCATTGACCAAGTATTTGATACCGCCCGCGTAGAGGAAGTGATAGGCGATTTTGTACAGCTGAAAAAGGCCGGGAGCAACTTCAAGGGATTGAGTCCGTTTAGCGATGAACGCACCCCCAGTTTTATGGTATCTCCCGTAAAGCAGATCTGGAAGGATTTCTCGAGTGGTAAAGGGGGTAATGTCGTAACTTTTTTGATGGAACACGAACATTTTACATATCCTGAAGCCATTAAATACCTCGCTAAGAAATACGGTATCGAAATTGAGGAGACCGAACAAACCGATGAGCAAAAAGCGAAGGCAAGTGAACGCGAAAGCTTGTATTTGGTAAGTGAATTTGCCAGGGATTATTTTCATGACATTTTACTGAATAGTGAACAGGGCAAGGCTATAGGTAAAACTTATTTTAAGGAGCGCGGCTTCACTGATGAAACCATAAAAAAATTCGAATTAGGTTATTCACCGGACCGATGGGACGCCTTCACTGCTCATGCGATAAAGAATGGCTATCAGTTAAGTTTTCTCGAAAAAACGGGACTCACTATTGTAAAAGCTGATAAACAATTTGACCGTTTTAAAGGTCGGGTGATATTTCCTATTTTGAGTTTGAGCGGTCGTGTTTTAGGTTTCGGAGGCCGTATTTTAACCAACGATAAGAAAGCAGCCAAATACCTCAATTCGCCGGAGAGCGACATATATCATAAGAGTAAAGTCCTTTATGGAATCTATAACGCTAAGCAAAGTATTGCCAAAGAAGATAATTGCTATTTGGTTGAAGGATATACAGACGTTATTCAATTTTATCAAAAAGGAATTCATAATGTTGTTTCTTCCTCCGGAACTGCCCTAACACCGGAGCAAATACGATTGGTCAACAGATTGACAAAAAACATCACTGTACTTTTTGATGGTGATGCTGCCGGGTTACGAGCCTCACTTCGCGGCGTAGATTTGATCCTGGAACAGGGGATGAATGTAAAGATCTGCACTTTCCCCGAAGGAGAGGATCCTGACAGTTTCGCAAAAAACAATTCGCTTGAAGAACTCACACTTTATCTGGAAGATAAAGCACAGGATTTCATAAATTTTAAGGCTTCGTTATTGGCGACAGAAGCCAAAAATGATCCCATTAAAAAAGCGGATACCATTCGGGATATGGTGATGAGTATTTCTAAAATACCCGATAATATCAAGCAAGAGATCTATATCAAAGAGTGCTCACGTATCATGGATATCTCGGAAGAAGTTTTGTTTAGCACCTTGGCACAGATCCTTCAGAAGGAAAAAAGAGAAGCCTCGAAACGCAGTAAACATGTGTCAGCAAGACCTATGGATGTGGTTTCTACCGAGAAACAGCTGGTAGATAAAGTGGATGTTCAGTTTCAGCTTGAACGGAAGATCATCGAACTTCTGTTACTTTACGGAAATGTGGAGGAGAAATTTGAAGATTTAATGCTTGAGGCTTCAGATGACGGGGATATCACTTATAAACCCGAAACGGTTACTGCCAAAGTATTTGAAAAAGTATATCTCGATCTACAGGAAGACGAAATAGAATTCGCGAATGAAGATTTCAAGGACCTCTATTATGAAATTATCAATACCCTCAATCAGGATCAGGAATTAAAAATCGAAAAGTTTGTGAATAGACTACAGCCCGAAAAAGCGGAAGCCGTAACACATATTCTGATGGATGATGAAAAATATCAACGACACGATTGGGAAAGTAAAGATATTTTTGCCCCGAGTAAAAAGGAATTGGCTTCAAGAGAGGTGAGTGATACTTTACTTAATCTGCGGAGTTTTTATGTCAAGCGTAAAATTGAACAATTGATGCTTAGTCCAATGAAGAATGGTGAATACCTGGACAAATCTGTAATGGAAGATGTCAATGACTATAAAAAATTGGATATTCTTTTGTCTCGAAAACTCAACAGGGTCATCTAACTACCCGAACTGGAACATTCTCGATTGGTGAATAAGATCGGCCAAATTATCTACTTTCAATTTTTTCAGTAAGCGCGTTTTGTAAGTACTTACCGTTTTTTCATTAATCTTCAGTGCATTGGCGATGTCTTTATTTCTTTTGCCACTGGAAAGTAAATTAAGCACCTCAATTTCCCGGGAAGAAAGCTTCTTATATCGGCTTATGGCGCTCGCCTCTCCTACATTTCTACTCGTGAAAGTGGAAGTAAGCTCTTCGTTCAAGAAAATACCTCCTTTGGCGATTTGTTTTAATGCTTTCAGAAACACTTTGCCGGAGGCTGTCTTTGGAACATATCCTGCCGCACCTGATTTTATAGAACGAAGTGCATAGATTTCTTCCGGATGGGTAGAGAATATTAACACACGCGTATCCGGATATTCAGCCTTTATGGCCCGTAATGCACTTATCCCATTGATCTGGGGCATGTCTATCTCCATGATGAGAATATCGGGTGCGTATTTTTCTAAATTCTTGAATAATTCGTCTCCATTGTTGGCTTTTCCTACAATGGAAAAATTATCATTCTTTTTAAGCATACATGATATGCCTTTTCTTGTCACCGGGTGGTGATCTGCTATTACGATTCTTTTCATTTTTTAATCCCTTTATAAAGTTTTCACTTACAAAACGGGGGTAGTCTTAAAAGTGTGAGATTTTGTAATATTTCTACTACAAATCAAATCTATTAAATCTTATATATTTTTGACAGATTTTTCGTTCAACAGTATGGAAATTCGTTAAATAACGGATATTAACGAAGTTTTGGAGGTATTTCGCAAACTGGGATCGGATTCATCTTATGTTGGTTAGCCTTTCTCATGCGAATATAGAGTTCGAAAACAGTCTTTTCCCGCTCTGAAAAGCTTTCTGCAGTCTTTCCCTCATCCTCCATTCTCATCGCCCATTCCAACTCATCATAGCTTGCCCCCAGTTGGTCCTCATCCGTTCGGCTATCCCCAAATAAACCGTCCGTGGGTACTGCCTTTAAAATCGAAGGAGGCACTGATACATATCGTCCTACTTCGTAAACTTCACTTTTCAACAGATCGGCTATCGGACTTATATCAACACCCCCATCACCGTATTTGGTGTAAAATCCTACGCCAAAGTCTTCTACTTTATTTCCCGTTCCAGCGACGAGATAACCGTGCAGTCCGGAGAGATAGTATAACGTGGTCATGCGTAACCGGGAACGTGTGTTTGCCAAACTAAGTTCTAAGAGGGAATCGTCAATTACTTGAGGAGTTTGAGATCTAAATTGTTCAAAAACCGGAGTGAGATCCATCCGGGTGCTGCTTACATTCGGAAATCGTTTTTTTAGTTGCGCTATATGTTCCTGCGCACGTCTGATCTGTGATAGTCCTTGGTGAATGGGCATTTCCACACAAAGCGTCTGTAGTCCGGTCATCGTGCAAAGGGTTGAGGTCACACCAGAGTCAATGCCACCACTTACTCCTAACACAAAACCTTCCATTTTGGCATTAATGGCATAGTCTTTTAACCAGTTCACTATATAGGCGGTGACCTTTTCAGCATTCATATTTTTTAAATTTTAAAGTTTGGACGTTGCGTTGCATCATCCCTAACCGTACCTTTGTATCGCAAAAGTAAGGGAAAACTAAAATTTATAAAAAGTATTCCCGTTTAAGAGCTAATAAAACACTTTTATGAAGAAATTTCTTCTATTTACGATTGTTCTTTCAGGGTTGCTAAGTTGCAATTCAAATTCCAAAGCAGAGAAGGAAATCGAAAAAATTTCTGTAGATGTGGAATTGATCCGATTTGATAAGATCTTCGGAAATGCAACGATCGAAGACCTGCCAAATCTCAAAAGAGAATTTCCACTTTTTTTTCCGAAGCGATTTGCCGATAGCATTTGGGAGAAACGCGTTACTGATACCCTTCAACAACAATTGAACGAAGCGGTTTTGGAAGTCTTTCCTTCCGAAGAAAAATTGGAAGAAGAATTGTTGTCTCTATTTCAACATATAAAGTATTATTTCCCCGATTTTAAGGTACCCAAAGTATATACTGCTACATCGGATGTAGATTATAAGAATAAGGTCCTGGTGGCTGATAGTATTCTCATCCTCGAATTGGATACCTATTTGGGGAGTGACCACACGTTTTACGAGGGTATTTCAAAATACATCACCAAGAACATGAAACCTTCTATGGTGGTTACGGATGTGGCAACGGCCTATTCCAAAACCTATATTGAAGTCCCTATACAGCGTACGTTATTGGCACAGATGATCTACTTCGGAAAAGAACTCTATTTAAAAGATCTATGGCTGCCTCATGCGACCGATGCGGAAAAAATAGGATATACTGAGGCCGAATGGCTCTGGGTGGAAGAAAATGAAGAGTATATTTGGCGCTATTTGATCGAGAACGAATTGCTTTACAGCACAGATGCCAGATTGCCGGGGCGATTTATAAATCCGGCACCCTTTTCAAAATTCAATTTGGAGATCGATAACGAATCTCCGGGGATGATCGGCCGCTATGTAGGATGGCAAATTGTAAGCGCCTATATGAAAAACAACGACGTGAACCTCGTACAATTAATGAGACAACAACCGGAAGACTTATTTAAGAATTCAAAATACAAACCGAAAAAATGAGCGCATATACTTCAGAAATAAAAATAAATGTAGTCATGGATGAAAATAAGATCCCTGAAGAACTGCATTGGTCAGCTTCGGATAGTGGTATAAAGGATCAGGCATCGAAGGCGGTGTTATTATCTGTTTGGGATCATAAAGCCAAGGAAGCCTTACGTATCGATTTGTGGACCAAGGATATGCCATTGGATGAAATGAAGGTTTTCTTTCATCAAACGCTTGCAGCTATGGCCGAAACTTTTCAGCGAGCCACCAATGACGAGAAAATGAGTGCTACCATGCGGGATTTCTGTGATTATTTTGCTGAAAAATTGGAGCTCAACTATAAAAAGTGAAACTCATTTTTGTATATAATGCCAATTCGGGTGTTCTGGAAAAGATCATTGATGGTGCACATAAAATTGTGAGTCCGTCGACCTACGATTGCAATTTATGCGCCATCACATTTGGAAAATTTACCGAGGACGGGCTTTGGAAGGATTTCCGTGAAAATACAGCTGTAACGATGGAATTTCTATATAAAGATAAATTCCTTCAAAATTATGATGCCAAGAACTTACAACCCTTGTCATTCCCTGCCATCTTATTGAAGACTGCAACGAATTTGGAACTGTTTATTTCTTCTGAAATACTAAACAAAATGACCTCTTCGGAAGAGTTGATCAAAGCAATTAAGAAGTGCTTAACTCCTTATTAATAGTATCGATATATTCAAGTACTTCGTCACGACCCAGGCTTTTACCGGATGAGGTTATAAAATACAGAGGCATTTCGTCCCAGGTTTCCAGCATTTTTTGTTGATAGGCTTCAATATTTCGTGTAATGGCGTTGGGTTTCAATTTATCGGCCTTAGTGAAAATAATCGAAAATGGTATTTGATTCTCACCCATCCATCGCATAAAATCCAGATCCATATTCTGGGGTTCGTGCCGGCAATCTATCAATACAAATGCCGATACCAATTGCTCTCTTTTTGCAAAATATTGAGTAATAAACTTTTGAAAGACCTTTTTAGCGCTTTTAGAGACCCTTGCGTAACCATAGCCCGGCAGATCTACAAGGTACCAGTTATCGTTAATGATAAAATGATTGATAAGCTGAGTCTTCCCGGGACGTCCCGAGGTTTTTGCAAGGTTTTTACGCTGCATCAGCATATTGATCAGCGACGATTTGCCTACGTTACTACGACCGATAAAAGCGTATTCAGGCAATTTATTGTCAGGGCATTTGGCAACATCGCTATTGCTAATCACAAATTCAGCCGATGTGATCTTCATTGGTAGAAATTAGAAGTTGCGTTGCTGCAACCAGGCATATAATAAATCATTAAAAGTATCGGGATGTTCCATCATAGCGGCATGCCCGCACTTGTCAATCCAATACAGGTTGGAATCGGGTAGTTTTTCGTTAAACTCTTCGGCTACTTCGGGTGGGGTCACGGTATCGTTTTTACCCCAGATAATACAGGTTGGGGTATGCATCCCGGGTAGATCCTTACCCATATTATGACGAATGGCACTTTTGGCAATTGATAAAGTACGTATCAATTTGTTACGGTCATTAACACTTGCGTAAACCTCGTCTACAATTTCCTTGGTTGCGACTATGGGATCGTAAAATACGTTTTCGGCTTTTTCTCTAATATAATCGTAATCACCTCGTTTGGGGTAGGTTTCACCCATAGCGCTTTCGTACAATCCAGAACTACCTGTGATGACCAATGCTTTCACTCGTTCAGGGAAAAGTTTAGTAACCAACAGACCAATATGACCACCCAATGAATTTCCGAGTAGAATAACATTCTTATATTTCTTGTGCTCGATAAATTCAGCAACATAAACAGCAATATTTTTGACATTGGTTTTTAAAATTGGCATGCTGTAAATGGGCAGTTCCGGGATGATGATCTTATAGCCTTTATCCGGGAAAAAATTTATGACGCCATTGAAATTACTCAGGCCTCCCATAAGTCCGTGCATTATAACTATGGGTGTCCCTTCACCAATTTCTAAATATGAAAAATTGCCTTCTTTCTTGAGAGGATGCGTCATCTGGGTTAGCGAGATTTTCCAAACAAAAGTACATAAATTTAAATGAACCCGGGAGGGCCATCCGGTAGGTGAAAATTAGTGTATTCTGTTCGATGTAATTCGTTGCGCATCAGTACCGATAATTGAATTTAAGCCCGACCTGGCGGAAAGGAGCGCAAAACTTATCAACAAAGTGGTAAAATGTGGTAAAATGTGGTAAAACTTATTTATATTTGATTCAATTAATCAACAATATATCATAACCAAAGTGCTTAATTTAATAGGGACATACGACTGTAAAGCCGATGTGAAAGGACGGGTAATGATCCCTGCCGACTTGAAAAAGCAGCTGGCTGCTGTTTCGGCTTCCGGGTTCGTGATCAAGCGCGCTGTATTTCAGCCGTGTTTGGAGTTGTACCCTATGGCGGAGTGGCAAAAGTTGATGGAAAAGGTGAGTGCGCTCAATCGCTTCAGTAGAAAAAATAACGATTTCATTCGTCGGTTTACCGCTGGGGTTCGAACTGTGGAAATGGATTCGACCGGAAGACTGAACATTCCGAAAGATCTGATGTCGTTTGCGGGAATTGGTAAGGAATTGGTAGTGACTTCGGCGATCAATATTGTTGAGATCTGGGACAAACAAAAATACGAACAGGCCATAGACCATGCAGCCAGTGACTTTGCAGATTTGGCTGAAGAAGTAATGGGGGATGCTAGTGACACAAATGGAATATCATAAACCAGTCTTGTTGACTGAGACGGTGAAAGGATTAAACATCCAACCCAATGGGGTATATGTGGATGTTACTTTTGGCGGAGGCGGGCATGCCAAAGAAATACTAAAACGCCTTGGTGCGGAAGGAAAGCTCATCGCTTTCGATCAAGACAAGGACGCACTTGAAAATGCTATCGATGATACACGCTTTTTGCTCATCAATGAAAATTTTAGAAACCTCAAACGCTTTCTACGCTTTTACGGACATAAAGAAGTGGATGGAATTTTAGGCGATTTTGGGGTCTCTTCTCATCAATTTGATTCCCCAGAGCGTGGATTTTCTACACGATTTGAAGCCGATCTGGATATGCGAATGAATCGGGATAGTGCTTTGTCCGCCTACGAGGTGATCAATGTTTATGCTGAAAGTGACCTTCGAAAAATATTGTTTAGATATGGTGAGTTGAAAGCCGCTGCAGGAATGGCCCGGGTCATTGTGGAGGTGAGAGCGCAAAACCCCATTACTTCAAGTGATCAATTGAAAAAAACATTGGGTCGATTTCTTCCGAAGCATAAAGAGAACAAGATACTTGCACAGATCTATCAGGCCATCCGTATAGAGGTAAATCAGGAATTAGAGGCCTTAAAGGAATTTTTATTGCAAACTCAGGAAGTGCTGAAACCCGGTGGCAGACTGAGTTTAATTTCCTATCACTCCCTGGAAGACAGATTGGTAAAGCGCTTTATGCGAAGTGGTCTGTTCGAAGGTGAACCCGAAAAAGATGTCTTTGGAAGAGTGGAAGTGCCTTTTAAACTCATCGGGAAATTTGTGATCCCTTCGGAAGAAGAAATAGAAGCGAATAACAGGGCCCGTAGCGCAAAGCTACGTGTTGCCGAAAAACTATAACGACTGGCCGGCTACAGTGTTTCATTCAGGGATGGATGTAGGGGCCTGATCGGTAATTCAGAATGAATAAAAACTTTTACAATATTATCAAGGGAAGATTTTTGGTAAGTGATGATGCTTTTAAAAACTGGCGTTTCATCATATTTCTTTCGGCGCTTGCTTTGGTAATGATAGGAAGTTCGCATAGCGCCGATAAAAAAGTTCATGAGATCGCACGATTGAGTGACGATGTAAAAGAACTGAAAAGCGAATATGTGGATGTACGAATGCAACTTATGCAGACGAAGATGGAAAGTAGAATTATTAAAGCGATGGAAGACAGGGGGCTGTTTCCTTCAGTAACTCCACCGCAAAAAATTATCATCAACACTAATCAGTAGCGTGCCAACAGAAAACAAGAACATATTAAACCGTTTCTACTTTATCACCGGAGGTATGTTCATTTTCGCGAGCTTAATTGCGTTTAAACTTGTTAGTATTCAATTTGTTGAAGGTGATAAATACCGTGATCTCGCCGAGAAGAATACAACCAAGAATTTTACGATTGAGGCCAATCGAGGCAATGTTTATGCAGATGATGGGAGTTTATTGGCCACGTCGGTACCAAAATATGATATTAGGTTTGATGCCGTGACGGTCTCTGCTAAAAATTTCAAGGAGCATATGGTGCCTCTTTCCGTTGAGCTGGGTAAAATGTTCGGAAAAAGACCTTCTTACTATCAAAATTTATTCAGAAAGGCACGTGCTAATAAGAATCGGTATTTACCGGTGGCCCAAGGTCTGGGTTATTCAGATTACATGAAGGTAAAAAGTATGCCTTTGTTCAATAAAGGTCCTTACAAAGGAGGGATCATAGTATTACAGCGAACGGTTCGCGAACATCCTTTAGGGAAAATAGGTGAACGATTGGTGGGAAATCAAAAAAGAAATTCGCCCGGGGTCTATGAAGTCGGATTCGAAGGTGCATTTGATAAATACCTGAAAGGAAAAGTAGGAAAAAGACTGAAACAAAAGATAGCCAAAGGTCAATGGAAGCCAGTGTACGATGAGAACGAAGTCGAACCTCAAGACGGATATGATATTATTTCCACTATCAATGTGAACATTCAAGACATAGCTCATCATGCCTTACTCAAGCAATTAGAGCATTACGAAGCGGACCACGGTTGTGTGATAGTGATGGAGGTTGAAACAGGTGAGATTAAAGCGGTGGCCAATTTGGGACGTACTTCCGAAGGTAAGTATTACGAAAAATTGAATTATGCTGTTGGTGAAAGTCACGAACCCGGTTCTACATTTAAAGTGATGGCGATGATGGTGGCTTTGGAAGATAAGATGATCGATACAGCAACTGTAATAGATACCAAACAAGGGTCTAAACGATTTTATGGCAGAAACATCCATGATTCCAAGAACGGTGGCTTCGGAAAAATTTCGGCTGCAAAAACATTGGAAGTGTCCTCTAATATTGGTTTAGCAACGATAATTGATGAGAACTACTCAAAAGACCCTCAAAAGTTCATCGATAGACTTAAAGGATGGCGCCTCCATGAACGATTAGGTATCCCAATAATAGGAGAAGGAAGTCCTGTGATTCCCGAACCCGGCGATGAAATATGGAGTCGAAATGCACTCCCATCCATGGCTTATGGATATAATCTACAACTAACACCGCTTCAAACACTCACTTTCTATAATGCCATTGCGAATGACGGAGTAATGGTAAAGCCACGATTTATCAGTGAAATCAGGGTGATGAATAAGGAGGTGGAAACTTTTAATACTGAAGTGTTGAATGAAAAGATATGTTCAGACAAAACGCTTAGCGAAATTCGTGATATTCTTAAAAATATTATACTCCGGGGAACAGGGTCGAAGCTCTATTCTGAATATTTCTCAATGGCCGGAAAAACCGGAACGGCAAGAACTGAATACGCGGCACCGGATTGGGCAGATAATAAAAGATACATTTCATCCTTTGTCGGTTATTTCCCTGCTGAAGATCCTAAATATTCCTGCATCGTCGTGATTCACAAACCCAGTACCAAAAAAGGATACTATGGCGCCGATGTAACAGGGCCTGTCTTTAAACGTATAGCCCAAAAGATCTTTACAGATAGCCCACTCATTGATACGGTGGAAGATATCAACGCCAATGATGCAATGCTGGCACGGGATTATGAAAATTATTACACAAAAATACAAACCAGGTACACCCGGGTTCCCGATGTCATAGGAATGGCAGGGATGGACGCTGTCTCATTATTGGAAAATTCCGGATTAAAAGTAAAGCTAATTGGCAACGGGACTGTGGCGACACAATCGATTTATAAAGGGGAAACATTTAAAAACGGACAACATATTACGCTCAGTTTAAAATGATGATGCTCAAAGACATACTCTATAAAGTAACCCTCGAAAAAGTTGTGGGAAGTACCGGAGTGCACTTTACAGACATACATTTTGATTCCAGAAAAATAGGGTTGAATGATGTCTTTATTGCGATTCTCGGAACCGTTTCAGACGGGCATGACTTTATTAAAATGGCTTGTGATAATGGGGCTATCGCAATTATTTGTGAGGAGCTACCACATGATTTTGTCAATGGTATCACCTATGTACAGGTAGAAGATAGTAAACGTGCCTTGGCTTTGATGGCAGCGAATTTTTATGAGAATCCTTCGGAAAATCTAAAATTGATCGGGGTTACGGGCACTAATGGAAAGACTACCATTTCCTCACTTCTATATCGTCTTCTTAAAGAGGCGGGTTACGAAGTAGGATTGTTATCCACTGTAGGGATCAAGGTGGGAGCTAAAGAATATAGTACCGGTCACACAACACCGGACAGCTTGACTATAAACAGATATCTACGGCAAATGGTGGATGCCGGTGTGGAGTTTTGCTTTATGGAGTTGAGCTCTCATGGGATCCATCAAAGACGTACGGAAGGCCTCCGGTTTATCGGTGGAATTTTCACCAATCTCTCCCATGATCATTTAGATTATCACAAAGACTTTAAGAAGTATCGAGATGTGAAGAAGACGTTTTTCGATCACCTTTCAAATACTGCCTTTGCACTTGTAAATATAGATGATAAGAACGGCTTGGTCATGTTACAGAATACTTTAGCGAAAAAATATACTTATGCTTTAAAAACTCATGCCGATTATAAAGCACAGATTCTCGAAAATCGATTTAGTGGTTTACTTCTGAAAATCAACAACAACGAATTATGGGTAAAACTCGTGGGTGCATTCAACGCTTACAATTTATTGGCCATTTATGCCACAGCCGATTTACTCGGGCTGGAATCGATGGAAGTACTTCAGTTAATGAGCACATTAGAAAGTGTAGATGGCCGTTTTCAGTGCATTATTTCTTCTACGAATATTACGGCCATAGTAGATTACGCACACACACCGGATGCGTTAAAAAATGTGTTGGAGACCATCAACGCTATCCGCACGGGAAATGAAGATCTCATTACCGTAGTGGGCTGTGGTGGGGATCGTGACGCAACTAAGAGGCCGAAGATGGGAAATATAGCCGCACAACTCAGCAGCAAGGTGATCTTTACCAGTGACAACCCACGCACAGAAGATCCCGAAACTATCATCGAACAAATCGAAGCTGGCGTTCCTGCAGAGCATTATAATAAGATACTCTCGATCAGTGATAGAAAACAAGCCATCAAAACTGCCTGCCTAATGGCCGATGATGGTGATATTATTTTGGTAGCAGGGAAAGGTCATGAAACGTATCAGGAGATAAATGGAGAGCGAAAAGACTTCGATGATTTTAAAATTGTGAATCAATTATTAACCGCCCTAAATAAATAACTATGCTGTACTATTTGTTTGAATATTTGGAAAAAACATACGACTTGCCCGGGGCGGGGCTCTTTCAGTTTATCACATTCAGGGCTGCAATGGCAACTATATTGTCGCTTATCATTGCCACCGTTTATGGAAAGAAGATAATTAGTTTTTTACGGCGTAAACAAATGGGCGAATCCATACGCGACCTTGGTTTGGAGGGTCAAAATGAAAAGGTCGGAACTCCTACTATGGGAGGGGTCATTATTATATTGGCCACCATAATTCCGGTGTTGTTGTTCGCGAAGTTGGAAAATATATACGTAGTGATGCTCCTGGTCACAACACTTTGGATGGGAACCATTGGTTTTATTGACGATTACCTTAAAAAATTTAAAAAGGACAAGGCCGGATTACCCGGAAAATTCAAGATCATAGGACAGGTTGGACTTGGAATAATTGTGGGCGCTACCATGTTCTTTCACCCCGGAATTACTGTGAGAACTGAAATAATGGATAAGGAAAACGGACAAGATTTGATCACCGAAAAATCGGACAGAGAATTTAATCCTGAAGAAAAGACGCTTCTCACGACTATGCCATTCGTAAGTGGGAATGAGATCAATTATGAGAAACTGATCACTTGGGCGGGTGAGGATTATAAAAAATACGCGTGGATCATTTTTATTCCCATAGTGATTTTTATTATCACAGCGGTTTCGAATGGAGCGAATCTCACAGATGGGATCGATGGTCTGGCCGCAGGAACATCGGCAATAATAGGGATAACCCTGGCAATTTTTGCCTGGTTCTCCGGGAATGTGATATTCTCAGACTATCTCAATATCATGTACATACCCAATATAGGAGAGTTGACCATTTTCATCATGGCTTTTGTGGGGGCACTCATAGGTTTTCTTTGGTACAATGCCTATCCGGCACAAGTGTTCATGGGGGATACCGGAAGTTTGACCATTGGTGGAGTTATTGCGGTGATAGCCATCGCAATAAGAAAAGAATGGCTCATTCCTATACTCTGCGGAATATTTTTGATGGAAAATCTATCGGTTGTAATGCAGGTGAGTTGGTTTAAGTATACCAAAAAGAAATTAGGCGTAGGTAAACGCATTTTCAAAATGTCACCCTTGCATCATCATTATCAGTTAAAAGGATATCACGAAAGTAAGATCGTCACTCGGTTTTGGATCATAGGAATTGTTTTGGCGGTTATTACCATAGTGACTTTAAAGATTCGATAATAATGAAAAGGTTAGTCGTATTAGGAGGAGGCGAAAGTGGGGTAGGTACGGCTCTATTAGGGAAAAAGAAGGGATATGAAGTCTTCGTATCAGACTACGCCAATATAAAGGATACATACAAACAAGTTCTTATACATAATGAGATAGATTGGGAAGAAGGAGGTCATACCGAAAAGGAAATACTTTCGGCGGACATCGTAATGAAAAGTCCGGGAATTCCGGATACCGCTCCCATTGTTCTGAAGTTGAGGAAAAGTGGTGTCGAGATTATTTCTGAAATAGAGTTTGCTTTCAATTACACAAAAGCATCCATCATCGGAATCACCGGAAGCAATGGGAAAACCACAACAGCAACCCTCGTGAACAAATTGTTGGAAGACGGTGGATTCAAGGTGGCCCTGGGAGGAAACATTGGAAATAGTTTCGCGGTGCAAGTTTTAGAAGGGAGTTATGAATATTACGTGTTGGAGCTAAGTAGTTTTCAACTGGATGGTATTGAAAAATTTACCCCTCATATAGCGGTATTGACCAATTTAAGTCCGGATCATTTGGATAGATATGATAACAAGTATGGAAATTATATCGCTTCAAAATTCAGAATAACAATGAATCAAACAGCAGATGATTATTTCATCTACGATGGTGATGATGAAGAAATTTCAACATGGCTTAAAAATAATACGATCGAAGCTCAAAAATTACCTTTTTCGCTTTTTAGGGAAGTAGAAGAAGGCGCCTGCATAAAAAACAAAAAAATAGTAATAAATATTAAAAACAAACAATTCACCATGCCAGTCAAAACACTAGGATTACAGGGACAACACAATGTCAAAAACGCCATGGCTGCTTCCATGGTAGCGAACTTATTAGACATTCGAAAGCAAACCATTCGACAATCCTTGCAACATTTTCTGGGGGTAGAACACCGCCTGGAAAAGGTTTTAAAAATAAATAATGTGAACTATTTCAATGATTCAAAAGCTACCAACATAAATGCAACTTTCTACGCCTTGGATAGTATGGAATCGCCCACCGTTTGGATCGTTGGTGGTGTGGATAAGGGGAATGATTATGAGGTGTTGTTGCCCCTGGTCAACGAAAAAGTGAAGGCGATCATATGTTTAGGGTTAGCAAATGAAAAGATAGTAAATGCTTTTGGAAATGTGGTTGACATCATGGTAGAGACCCATGCTATGAAGGACGCAGTTCAGGTGGCGTATCGATTGGCTAAGCGAGGAGATAGTGTGTTGTTGTCCCCTGCCTGCGCGAGTTTTGATCTGTTTGAAAATTACGAAGAAAGAGGGAGGCAGTTTAAGGAATCGGTTAGAAATCTATAGACTTTGAGAATATTTAAAAATATAAAAGGAGATAAAGTCATTTGGGCAGTTGTGGCCCTGCTGGCATTGTTTTCGTTTCTCCCTGTATATAGTGCAAGCAGTAATCTTGCTTACTTATATGGGGATGGAAATACATTTCAATTTCTGTTGAAACATTTTGCTCATCTTCTCTTGGGTTTTGGAATTTTATATGGCGTGCATAAAATTCCATATCATTATTTCAGGGGCTTGTCAATTATTGCGATGCCAATAGTCATTCTTTTATTACTCATCACTTTAAGTCAGGGAACCACCATTGAAGGGGCCAATGCAAGTAGATGGATTCGCATACCATTTGTTGGGGTTACTTTTCAAACTTCAACTTTGGCAGCAGTAGTATTGATGACCTATATCGCGCGTTATTTATCAAGAATAAAGGACAAAGAAATCACCTTCAAAGAATCACTTTTACCGCTTTGGTTACCTGTCTTTGTAATTTTAGGGCTCATCCTTCCAGCCAATTTTTCTACAACGGCCATCGTATTTGCTATGGTCGTGGTATTGGTATTTATAGGAGGGTATCCTGTACGATATCTTTTTATTGTCTTGAGTGCCGGGGCTGCTATGCTCGTGATATTTGGCTTGACGGCCAAGGCCTTTCCTGAAATTTTACCTCATAGAGTGGACACATGGATAAGTCGAATTGAAAGTTTTACCGATGATGAAGACACCGAAGCCGACTATCAAATTGAAAAAGCTAAAATTGCGATCGCATCAGGGGGTGTAACAGGATTGGGCCCAGGAAAAAGCATTCAGAAAAACTTTTTACCACAGTCCTCATCCGATTTTATTTATGCCATTATCGCGGAGGAATTTGGGATGCTGGGAGCATTGTTCCTACTGCTGTTGTATTTGTTGTTGCTGTTTCGATTGGTCATTGTTGTACATAAAAGCACCTCGTTCTTTGGAAAATTATTGGTGATAGGTATTGGCCTGCCTATAATTTTTCAGGCATTGATAAATATGGGGGTGGCAGTAGAATTATTCCCGGTAACGGGACAAACCTTACCATTGATAAGCAGTGGAGGAACCTCCATCTGGATGACCTGTTTGGCATTGGGGATGGTATTAAGCGTAAGCGCTAAAAGAGAAATACAGATAAAAGAAGAACAAGAAGAAAACCCTTTGGATATATTAAGTGAGGCACTATAAATTTATCATAAGTGGCGGTGGTACCGGAGGTCATATTTACCCGGCAATTGCAATTGCTGATGAATTAAAGTCTCGCTATCCGAATTCCGAGTTTCTCTTTGTGGGGGCCAAAGACCGCATGGAAATGGAGAAAGTGCCACGGGCCGGTTACGAAATTGAGGGTTTATGGATCTCGGGCCTGAAAAGAAGCCTGAATATTAAAAATTTGATGTTCCCATTTAAATTGATCTCTAGTATGATAAAGTCACGAAGCATCGTTGAAAAATTCAAACCGGATGTAGCCATCGGAACCGGTGGTTATGCCAGCGCACCTCTAATACGAGTAGCTTCGAAAAGGGAAATCCCCTGTTTGATACAAGAACAAAATAGCCATGCCGGGATAACCAATAAGTGGTTGAGTAAAAAAGTAAAGCGTATTTGTACGGCTTACGAGGGTATGGAAAGGTTTTTTCCTGCTGAAAAGATCGTCATTACCGGAAATCCGGTGCGGCAAGATATACTCGATATTTCAAATAAACGGGGAGAGGCACAAACATTTTTTAAACTGGATAAAGACAAGAAAACACTCCTGGTGCTTGGAGGTAGCCTGGGGGCAAAAAAGATCAACGTTCTCATCGACAATTCACTCGATTATTTACGGGAAAAAGGCATACAGCTTATTTGGCAATGTGGTAAATACTACGAAGGAATTTATCGACAAAGGACAAATGAAAACATACAGGTGTATGCTTTTTTACACCGAATGGATCTGGCCTATGCAGCAGCAGATTTTATTATATCGAGAGCTGGGGCCTTGTCGGTTTCTGAATTATGTCTGGTAGGGAAACCGGTTGTATTCATTCCGTCACCCAATGTTGCAGAAGATCACCAAACTAAAAATGCATTGTCAATTTCAGAAAAAAATGCAGCGATACTGCTCAGGGAAGGAGTAGCTGAACAAAATTTTAAAGTGGTGTTCTCGGGATTATTGGCCGACACCACCATGCAGCAACGGCTTTCAGAAAACATCAAAAAATTGGCAAAACCGAATGCTACTAATGATATCGTAGATGAAATTGAAAAACTATTGATAAGTTGAAGGAATTAAAAGACATACAAAATATCTACTTCGTCGGTGTGGGCGGCATTGGGATGAGTGCCTTGGCCAGATATGTCAATTTATTGGGTAAAACAGTTTTTGGGTATGATAAAACACCCACAAAACTCACGGATAAATTGATAATAGAAGGGATAGATATCACCTTTATTGATGCCGTTTCAGAAATTGACCTAACCCGCATCGATACTACCAATTCATTGGTAATTTATACGCCTGCAATTCCAGAGAACAATCGGATCTTGCGATTTTTTAATGCTGAAAACTACACTGTCTTAAAAAGAGCTGAGCTATTGGGCGAAGTGACCAAAAATACACTGTGTTTGGCGGTAGCAGGTACCCATGGAAAAACCACTACTTCGGCAATTTTAGGACATATTTTAGCCGAATGTAATATGCCGGTCACGGTCTTTTTGGGCGGGATCGCAGAAAATTACAATTCAAATTTTATTAGCAGAGGAACTGAAATAACCGTGGTGGAAGCCGATGAGTTCGATAGATCTTTTCTGCATCTGAGTCCGGATATTGCATGCATCACTTCCATGGACGTGGATCATTTGGATATTTATGGCAATGCTGAATCGATCGAGAGGTCTTTTGTCGAGTTTGCAGAATTAATTCAGAATAGAGAAAATCTACTCGTCAAAAAAGGCTTGCCACTGAAGGGAAAATCGGTTGCGGTCAATGAATCTGCCGACTATGAAGCACAAAATGTAAGAATAGAAAACGGAAATTATGTGTTTGATCTTAAAACGCCTTCCGATCTAATTAAAGATCTCCAATTCTCTCTACCCGGACATCACAACCTTTACAATGCCGTAACAGCTTTGGGTATGGCAATTTCTGCGGGAACCCCAACTCCCTGCCTACCCAAAGCTTTACGAAGTTTTAGAGGTGTACAACGACGGTTTTCTTATAAGATCAGGCAGGATGATCTGGTATTGATAGATGATTATGCGCATCATCCAACAGAGATCGATGCTTTGTATCAGGCGGTTTCGGAAATGTACCCTGATGATGGGAAATTAATTGTTTTTCAGCCTCATCTCTACAGCAGAACTAAATATTTTGCCGATGGTTTTGCTGAAAGTTTGTCACAATTTGATGAAGTGTTGTTATTGGAAATTTATCCGGCAAGGGAGGAACCTATTGATGGGGTGACTTCCCAATGGTTGTGCGATAAGATCTCGGCTAAAAACAAAAAAGTGATTTCAAAAGCCATCCTGCCGAAAAGCGTTCAAAAATCCAAATGCAAAATCAAATTGATGGTAGGGGCCGGTGACATAGGTGCTGAAGTTGATAAAGTAACAAAATACGTTCAGGATGAAGGGTATATTTGACATCTTTAAATTGTTGATAGTGCTGGGAATGGCAGGCCTTCTCTATGGCTTTTCCGCGCAAAGAAATGGCGGTAGAAAAATCACGAATTTACAAGTGGAATTCACCGATGAAAACAGCCCGTTTATCACACTCTCTACGGTTAATAAATTGTTAATACAAAATACCGACACCCTTACGAGCATCACTAAAGAAACTTTAGTTTTGAAAGAGATGGAAACTAGGTTGTTGCAAAATCCGATGGTAAGTGATGCTCAGGTATTTGTAACGGTTGATGGAACATTAGGGGCTATGATCAAACAGCGCAATCCCATCGCAAGGGTTGCAGGATCCCCTAATTATTACGTTGATGAAGACGGAAAAACGATGCCACTATCGTCGGTGTATACAGCGAGGGTGCCGTTGATCACGGGAACATCAAAAAATAATTTTACCGAACTCACGCCGCTGTTATTGAAGTTACGGGATGATGAATTTATGAGACAGAGTGTAGTGGGGCTTCATAAATACAGGGATGGAACAGTAGAACTTAGAATGCGAAAGCATGATTTTAAGGTGTTCTTCGGAAAAGTGAAAGACATCGATAAGAAGATTCAAAATTATAAGGCTTTTTATCAGAAAACTAAAAGAGACAAAACGCTTACGGGATACGAATTGGTAAATCTGCAGTTTGGAAACCAGGTAGTAGCCACAAAAAAATAAGGCATGGAAAACAATAACGTTGCTGTTGGATTGGATATTGGAACGACAAAGATCGTAGCGATGATCGGTCGTAAAAACGATTATGGCAAAATGGAGATCATGGGAATTGGCAGATCGAAAAGTTTAGGTGTTCACAGGGGTGTGGTCAATAATATCACCCAAACCATACAATCTATCCAACAGGCTATTCAAGATGCTGAAACCAGCTCGGGGATGAAAATAACCGAAGTAATTGTGGGTATTGCCGGACAGCATATTCGTAGCCTTCAGCACAGTGATTATATAACGCGTAATGACAGTGAATTGGTTATTGACGAAGATGATATTGACCGTCTGTGCAACCAGGTTCACAAATTGGTAATGCTGCCCGGAGAGGAAATTATACATGTCCTACCACAGGATTTTAAAATTGACGGACAGGCTGAAGTGAAAGAACCTGTTGGGATGTATGGGGGTAGATTGGAGGCCAATTTCCATGTAGTTGTAGGACAGGTTTCTTCCATTCGCAATATTGGAAGATGTGTAAAAAGTGCCGGATTGGATCTGTCCGGGATAACCCTGGAACCCCTTGCTTCAGCAAACGCGGTTTTGAGTCAAGAAGAAAAGGAAGCCGGTGTGGCCTTGATCGATATAGGGGGCGGAACGACCGATCTGGCCATTTTTAAAGATGGTATCATACGGCATACAGCGGTGATACCCTTTGGAGGAAATGTGATCACTGAAGATATCAAAGAAGGCTGTTCGATCATTGAGAAACAAGCCGAATTATTGAAAATTAAATTTGGTTCCGCCTGGCCCGGAGAAAATAAAGATAACGAGATAGTGTCTATTCCGGGATTGAGAGGACGTGAACCAAAAGAAATAACATTGAAGAACCTTTCAAAAATAATCCACGCCCGAGTTGTGGAGATCGTCGAGCAGGTGTATCTGGAAATTAAAAATTATGGACACGAAGAACAGAAGAAGAAATTGATCGCCGGTATTGTTTTGACAGGAGGAGGCGCTCAGTTGCGTCATTTAAAGCAGTTGACCGAATATATTACCGGGATGGATACGCGAGTGGGTTATCCCAATGAACATTTAGCAGGCGATACCGATAGTGAAACTGCCAGTCCCATGTACGCTACTGCGGTCGGATTGGTGATGAATATTTTGGAAAGCAAGGAAAGAAGCCTGCAGTTGAAACGGTCGATGGGTGCGGAAGATACGAGCCAAACCGGAAATAAATCAAATGCGAAAGAAGGCGGTGAGGCAGAATTGGTATACGAAAACGGTGCTCCCAGGGAACGTAAACGCTTCTTCGATAAATGGGCTGAGAAGTTTAAGGAGTTTTTAGATAATGCTGAATAAGGATATGGCCATGATACAATTCCACCATCGTGGAAAGAGCGAGTAAAAAATAGAAAAGGAACAACTAACTTAAATATAGAAATGAATCCGAAATTAATTCGGAGAAAATCTCACAAAAAACAATTATATGAGCAGCAAAACAGAATTTGATAACATTTCTTTCGACCTGCCCAAGAACCGATCCAACGTAATTAAAGTAATAGGCGTAGGTGGAGGTGGTAGCAATGCTATCAATCATATGTTCAGTCAGGGTATTAAAGGCGTAGATTTTGTTATTTGCAATACCGATGCACAGGCGTTGGAAAATAGTGCCGTACCAATTAAGATCCAATTGGGTGTTACGCTTACCGAAGGTTTGGGTGCCGGAGCCAATCCCGAGATAGGGGAACAATCTGCACTGGAAAGCCTGGAGGATATTAAAAATTTATTGACCACCAATACCAAAATGGTATTTATCACAGCTGGCATGGGAGGTGGTACCGGAACAGGAGCAGCACCCGTTATTGCCAAATTAGCCAAAGAACTGGATGTTTTAACGGTGGGAATTGTAACCATCCCATTTCAATTCGAAGGGAAAATTAGAAATGAACAGGCGCAAATTGGAATAGAAAAACTTCGGGCGAATTGCGATTCCTTGATTGTTATTAATAATAATAAACTCCGGGAAGTTTACGGTAATTTAGGCTTCAAAGCCGGCTTTTCTAAAGCCGATGAAGTTTTAGCTACAGCTGCTCGTGGTATTGCCGAAGTAATTACCCATCACTACACACAAAACATCGACCTGCGCGATGCTAAGACCGTCTTGGCCAATAGTGGTACCGCCATAATGGGAAGTGCCAGTGCCAGTGGCGCTGACCGTGCGCAAGAAGCCATAAATAAGGCATTGGATTCACCGTTGTTGAATGATAACAAGATCACAGGTGCTAAAAATGTGCTTCTTTTAATCGTTTCGGGTGTTGAAGAGATCACCATAGATGAGATAGGGGAAATTAGTGATCATATTCAGGCAGAGGCAGGTCACAGTGCCAACATCATTATGGGTGTAGGAGAAGATGAGGCTTTGGAAGGTGCCATCGCTATTACCGTGATTGCCACCGGGTTTACAGCCGAACAACAAAATGATATCGTCAATACCGAAGCCAAACGAGTTATACATATCCTGGGGGATGAGCAAACAGCAGAGCAGGAATTGATGTCAAAGCCTTCGGTGATCGAAATTCCGGTTGATGAAAAAACACAAGATCCGGTTATTAGACATACTCTGTTCGAAGAGGATGAGGGAAAGGAAAAACCAAATCCTGACAAGGTGTCTGACACAGAAATTCCTTTTGACGGGTATATAGAAACTACGGAATTGATCAAAGATATTGAGGTAAATTCTACCCTCATAGATATTCATTATTTGGCCGAATTTAAAGAAGTAAATATCAATGAGATAGATGTGAAAGATTTCGTTATCGTCGAAGCCGATAAAGAAGAACAGACTGAACCGTTTGTGGAGGTAAGTTCTTCAGAGGATGAAACAAATGAAATTGAAGAACAAATGTTGATGTTCGACTTACCGGTGAATACTTCTTCTGAAAAGGATAAACCCTCTTCCGAAGTAAAAATTGAGGATGAAGAGGGGTCAGTGACCAAAAAGATCGAGGATATAGAAGTAAACGATGCTATCGAGGTGGTGCCGGTGACCGAAGTTACCGAAGAAGGAGTGAAGCGCTATAGTTTGGATGATTATCAGGAGATGGAAGATACATTGATGAACGCAAAACCCGGAGATGGAAACGATGTGACTGAGGAGAAGATCGAATTTGAAACAAAAATCGTTGACAAACAAGCGAAAGAGGCTGATGAGGATGAACCGGTAGATCCATTGAATTCACCTATTTCGAAATTGTTATCCGATCGAACTGAAGAGCGAAGGAAAAAAATGAAGGAGTTCAACTATAAGTTCAGAAACAGTGCCTCAAAATTGATGATATAGAGAATCAGCCGGCTTACAAACGTATGGGAATTGAGTTGGACGAAACTGAGGATTCGAAGGATTCAA
>SMXJ01000017.1 GCA_004356305.1 Bacteroidota bacterium
TGCATGAGTGTCTACATCCAGCTCAAAAAGAGGCCCTTTCAATAATTGAGCGATTTCCAGACTAGCTTCTTCTTTGTTCACTTTATCTGCAATTGGATTTGCAGCAAAAAGTGTAGTTCCGACTAATAGCACTAAGGCTAAGGTAATTGATTTAATTGTTTTCATACTTGTTCGTTTTTTGATGAATGATAAATTGACTGATAATACATAATAGACGACCGCAGGTATGAAAATGTTACGCAACGCACTGCTATTTAACTATTTATTAACCATTATTAACGTTGCTTAACGTATAAAAAAGAAGAAATCCCAAAATAAATTAACGAAAACATTATAATTTCTCAATAATCTACAGATTATTGTATGGTAATAGTAAAGTGCAAATGACTAGGCGAGTACTGCCTGTACTTTGTCTGCAGCTTCCTGGAATTCGATAGCAGATTGAACATCCAATCCGCTATTGTCGATTAGATCTTTGGCTATGTCTGCATTGGTTCCTTGCAAGCGTACAATGATAGGGACATTGATATTACCCATGTTCTTGTACGCATCAATTATACCTTGAGCAACACGGTCACATCGTACTATACCTCCAAAGATATTAATCAAGATTGCCTTTACATTGGGATCTTTCAGAATTAAATTAAAAGCCGCTTCAACACGTTCCGCGTCTGCGGTCCCCCCTACATCCAGAAAATTGGCGGGTTCTCCTCCAGCTTGTTTGATCAAATCCATAGTCGCCATCGCCAGGCCAGCACCATTTACCATACAACCTACATTTCCATCCAGATCAACGTAGTTCAAGCCTACCGCTTTTGCTTCTACCTCAATAGGATTTTCTTCACGAATATCGCGCATTGCTTCGTAATCCTTATGCCGGAACAAAGCATTATCGTCCAATGTGACCTTTGCGTCTACGGCGATCACACGATCATCACTGGTTTTTAAAACGGGATTGATTTCAATTAAAGAGGAATCGGACTTCACATAAGCGGTATACAAGGCAATTACAAACTTTACCATTTCTCCGAACGCCTTACCACTTAAACCAAGATTGAAAGCAATGCGACGGGCCTGAAAAGGAAGCAACCCCACAGTCGGATCAATTTTTTCTGTAAAAATAAGGTGGGGTGTTTCTTCTGCTACCGCTTCAATATCCATACCCCCTTCAGTAGAATACATGATCATATTTCTACCACTTGCACGATTGAGTAAAACGCTCATATAATATTCTTCCGGCTCACTATCGCCAGGATAATAAACATCTTCTGCCACCAAAACTTGATGTACCTTTTTGCCCTTGGCACTCGTTTGAGGGGTGATAAGGTTCATTCCTATGATCTGTCCTGCAATATCTCTAACTTCTTCCAGACTTTTTGCGAGCTTTACACCTCCTCCTTTTCCCCGACCCCCGGCATGCACCTGAGCCTTGATCATATGCCACACTGTTCCTGTATCCCCGGTTAATTTTTTTGCGGCTGTTACCGCCTCTTCGGCAGTATGAGCTAAGATACCGCGTTGGATCTCTACTCCAAAACTGTTTAATATTTCTTTACCTTGATACTCGTGTAGATTCATTTGACTCAATTTTTTACAGATGGACAAAAGTAAGAAATGTTGATGAGAGAATAGAAGAGATAAAAGAAAAAAAACAGAGAATTACATACTCAAGAACCAGCGATAATCGATCACTTCCTTTTTTCAAAAAAATTATAGAAATAATAGTATCAAATAACACTGAACCTAGTAATTTTGTCAGCCTAAATTCTATTAATTAACTTTTTAAACATCTCAATGATGACACAGCAAGATCTTCTAGCCGTAGCGAGTGAGTTTGGAAATCCGGTATACGTGTATGACACCCATAAAATTGAGGAGCAATATAAACGATTGGACAATGCCTTTAAAAAGGTCAAAAAGGTTAATATCTATTATGCTGTAAAGGCACTTTCCAATATTTCGGTCTTGAAATATCTCAATTCATTGGGTGCCGGCATGGACACGGTTTCGATTCAAGAAGTACGATTAGCGAAAGAAGCCGGTGTTCCTTCAGAAAAAATAATTTTTACTCCCAATGGTGTTTCTATATCGGAGATAGAGACTGCAGCACAACTCGGGGTTCAGATCAACATTGACAACCTTACAATTTTGGAGCAGTTTGGTACCAAACATCCTGTGGTTCCTGTTTGTATACGCATCAATCCACATGTGATGGCAGGTGGCAACACGAATATATCTGTTGGACATATTGATAGCAAGTTTGGAATTTCCATTCATCAACTGCCACATATCAAGCGAATTGTGGAGAATACAGGGATGAATATCAATGGTATACATATGCATACCGGTAGTGATATTCTGGATATTGATGTGTTTTTATATGCTTCGGAAATATTATTTAGAATGGTAAAGAATTTTAATCGGCTTGAGTTCATTGACTTCGGAAGTGGTTTCAAAGTGCCTTATAAAGAAGGTGACATTGAAACCAATGTGGAAGAAATGGGTGAAAAATTGAGCAATCGATTCAATGAATTTTGCGCGGAGTACGGAAAAGAACTCACACTTGTTTTTGAACCTGGCAAATTTTTGGTGAGTGAGGCCGGAAAATTCCTGGTTCAGGTTAATGTTATAAAACAAACCACCTCCACCGTTTTCGCCCAGGTGGATAGCGGGTTTAATCATCTTATTCGTCCTGTGCTGTACGGCAGCCAGCACCAAATTGAAAACATTAGCAACCCAAATGGACGTGAGCGTTTTTACAGTGTTGTGGGCTACATTTGTGAATCAGACACGTTTGCGAACAATCGGCGTATCGCCGAATTAAGCGAAGGGGATATACTTTCTTTCAGCAATGCCGGAGCTTATTGTTTTAGCATGGCAAGTAATTACAACAGTCGGTACAGACCCGTTGAAGTGCTTTGGCACAATAACAAAGCTCATTTGATACGCAAGCGAGAATCTTTTGAAGATTTGATCAAAAATCAGGTCGCAATTGAAATATAAAATCGAACGCTCCATAATTTGGAGCGTTTTTTGGTTGAATTACAGGCAGATATCATGGCCGTTGGATCAAACTTTATTTTTCAGCTAATGTATCCGTTTTTAATATACTTGAAGAAAATGCAAACTCAGATCCACAAAACCGTTTTTATACGCTAAGTGCAGCACAACTTGCGATCAATGGTAATGGTTTAATTGAAATGGTCTATGATGAAAATGGAGGTCCCGATGGTTTGGGAAGATGGATTATCATTAAGTTTAGAGAATAATTTTAGTTCCGTACGATTTAGTACATAGCAACGTCATTCCTAGCCACTTCAAATTCAGCCATCATTTCTTCTATAATTATTGCAGCCGGTTTGATTTCGTGAATCAATCCTGAGATCTGACCTATTTCAAGTTCGCCTTCTTCCAGATCGCCTTCAAACATACCACGTTTAGCACGAGTACGACCCAATAATTCTTGTAGTTGTTCTACAGAAGGTCCTGTTTTGTATAGTTCCGCTATGTCTTCATAAAACTTGTTCCTGATCATACGCACCGGCGCCAGTTCCTTTAGAGTTAACCTTGTATCGCCTTCCTTTGCATTTACAACCACATCCTTAAAAGACCGGTGCGCACTGCTTTCTTCACTTGCTACAAAACGACTTCCCACTTGCACACCATCGGCGCCCAAAACCATTACAGCAAGCATACCACGACCTGTGGCAATTCCTCCTGCGGCAATAATTGGAATTTTTATTTGCTCCTTCACCATTGGGATCAAAGTGAGGGTAGTGGTCTCATCCCTTCCATTGTGTCCACCGGCTTCAAATCCTTCAGCAACAATTGCATCCACACCGGCTTCCTGTGCCTTTAATGCAAACTTAACACTGCTCACTACATGAACTACGGTAATACCATTATCCTTTAATTTTGAGGTGTAGATCTTAGGATTCCCTGCTGAAGTAAATACAATTTTCACACCTTCTTCAATAATTATCTCGATGATCTCTTCCAGATTTGGATAGAGCATGGGCACATTTACCCCAAAGGGATGATCCGTGGCTTTTTTACATTTTATGATATGCTCTCCAAGTACTTCCGGATACATGGAACCGGCACCAATGATCCCTAAGCCACCCGAATTACTCACAGCACTGGCTAATCGCCAACCGCTATTCCATATCATCCCTGCCTGGATAATGGGATATTGAATTCCGAAAAGTTCAGTAATTCTATTCTGCACTATTCTTTTATTATTATGAAGGATTCTAATATCCCCTTGGATTTTAACACCGTAGTTATCAGTACTTTTTTCACAGCAGAATTTACGAAATCACACCGCTACCCAACAACTCATCATCCTGATACCAGGCAACAAATTGCCCTTCGGTAATGGCAGATTGTGGACTATCAAATATAATATAAAGCCCTGAAACGGTTCGGTGAATCATCGCCTTTTCCAAAGGTTGTCTATAACGAATTCTGGCCATCACCTCCATTTGACTATCGATTTGCAGTGTGAGATCTTCCCTTACCCAATGGATCTCATCGGCCAAAACAAATAATCCTCTTCGGTACAATCCAGGATGTTTCTTGCCTTGACCCGTATAAATTACATTCTCCTTCACATCGGTATCGATCACGAACAATGGTTCTACTGTACCTCCTACATCCAATCCTTTCCGTTGTCCTTTTGTAAAATAATGAGCTCCTTGATGTGTTCCCACTACTTTTCCATCCTTTTTTTGATAGTGATACTTTTCTGAAAGAAATTGTAGCTTTTCTTCTTCGGAATTAAATAATGGCATTTCTTTTTCATATGCGGCAAATTGAGAAGGTACTTCAACGATCACCCCCTCCCTGGCAGCCAACTGTTGCTGGAGAAAATCGGGTAAACGAACTTTTCCGATAAAACAAAGCCCTTGAGAATCTCGTTTTTCGGCGGTAATTAATTCTTGAGCAGCAGCAATTTCCCGTACCTGTGGTTTTAGTAACTCCCCAATAGGAAACAGGGTTTTTGCCAATTGCTCCTGTGATAACTGACATAAAAAATATGACTGATCTTTATTAGGGTCCTTACCGGACAGCAATTGATAAATTTCCTTCCCCTCTACTTCAATGGTCCCCTTTCGACAGTAATGCCCTGTTGCCACATAATCTGCACTTAACTCCATGGCGATCTTCATAAAGACATCAAATTTTATTTCCCGGTTGCAAAGCACGTCGGGGTTGGGAGTACGTCCCATTTCATATTCTTTGAACATATAGTCTATTATACGCTCCTTGTACTGTTCACTTAAATCTATGGTTTGAAATGGAATACCCAATTTCTGTGCTACCAACATGGCGTCGTTGCTGTCTTCCAGCCAAGGACATTCGTTGGAAATAGTCACGGTATCATCATGCCAGTTCTTCATGAACAAGCCAATAACATCATAGCCCTGCTCTTTTAAAAGGAAGGCTGCTACACTGGAATCTACTCCACCGCTAAGACCTACGACTACTCGTTTCATGAATTAAATTTAATGACTACCCAATAAATAGAAAGGGTAGATCAAAACGCAAAATTACAACAAATTAGGTATAAGATAAGTCAATTTTCAAGCAACAAATTCCAAATAAATTCAATTTTCAATCCCTATAGCTATCGGGACCAAATTCGAAAAACACTGGAAGTTTCGGATTTTGTTATTTGATTTTTGGAATTTTAATCGTCAAAAGATTTTGTGTTAATAAACTACTGTCTATTTTTCAATGGTTTAGGATAGGTTTCTTCCAATTCAACCTTCCCGTTTTTATAGTACTTCCATAGGCCATGTTTCTTGCCATTTACGTATTGCCCTTTGATGGTCACATTGCCATAGGCATCGTAATATTCGGCAGGGCCATGAAGCAGGTCGTTGAAATACATTAGTTTTTTAAGTAAAATACCGTCAGGTGAATAATATTTATTCTCACCTTGTTTTAATCCATTTTCGTAATTGAGCTCCTCGGTAATCTGACCATTTAGATAAAAGGTTGTTTTGACGCCATCCATAACTCCTTCACGATAAAATTCACGCGTCATAATTCCCGCTGTTTTCTCGTGATAATATACCCACTCCCCCATCCGGTGCTTGCCGGCCATCTTGCCTTCACTAACCAACTTCCCGCTTTTGGTAAAGTATTGAACATCGGCCTGGTTCTTTTTAGACGAGAACTTTTTAATAACCATGGGCTGTGACCCACAGTCTTCACAATAAAATTTAAAGGTTCCTATTTCTTTTCCGTGCTTAAACTGACCTTTGTAGCGTAGTTGATCACTGTTGGGAAATTTCTTTTGCCAAGTTCCATGGCGCTCTCCGGCATCATCCAATTGATTTATCTCCTGGGCTATGAGGGAACCAAGGCTAGTAATTATTCCGAAGAAAATAAAAAATGACAACTTCATTCTACAAAATGATTTCTTTCGAAAGTAAACGCGACTATTCGATAAGTATTTTATTACCCATAGTATAATAAACTTAAGTTGACCGCAATACCATTTTCCTTTTCAGATGGAAAAGTAGCAAATTAAAACAATTCTCAGGCGATGATATAATGATACAAACTATCTCTTTCTCGTCTTCTTCTGTGCCTCAGCTTGCTCCATCATCTCTCCCATTTTTCGTGAGAATCGGCTTTGTTTTTTAGGCTTTTTCTTATTCTCCTGAATCTTAGCATGGATCTTATCCTCGTCGATAATATATTTTTTAATCACTAACATGATCCCAATGGTTATTACGTTTGAAGTTAGATAATATACCGAAAGACCACTTGCATATTGATTAAAGAACACCAACATAAAGACCGGTGACAAATACATCAAGAACTTCATGTTAGGCATTCCAGGCTGCTGTTGCGCCTGCATACTTTGTCCCATAGTCATCATCATATAAATAAAGATGGCTATGGATGCCAGGATGGGAAATAGGCTCACGTGATCCCCGTAAATTGGAATATAAAAAGGTAATTCGGCAATTACATCGAAGCTCGATAGATCGTCCGCCCATAGGAAACTCTTTTGTCGTAGATCGAAGGCCATTGGAAAAAATGTGAACAAGGCATAAAAAATAGGGATCTGTAACAAGGCCGGAAGACATCCTTTCAATGGACTTGCTCCCGCGATATTCTGCAGTTTCATCGTTTCCTGCTGAACCTTCATCTTGTTGTCGCCATATTTCTCACGAATAGCATCGAGTTCGGGTTTTAATACCTTCATCTTAGCCTGAGAGACATACTGCTTGTATTGCACTGGAGAAAGGAGTAACTTAAATAAAATAGTTAGAACTATGATAGCGATACCGGCAGGAAACCACTGACTCAACATGCCAAAAACAGGGATGATCAAGAATTTATTAATGAGTCCGAATATCCCCCACCCCAATGGCAAGGCCTCATCGAGGTTACGATCATATTGCTTAAAGATCTTATAATCGGTTGGGCCGTAGTACATATTCATATTATACAACAAGGCTCCACCTTTAGGCTCCAACAACATTCTGGCACTATATTTTTTGGTGTAAACGGTGTCCACAGCGTCATTCTTAACCAGATCTTCTGAAGTAAATTTGACTTCCTTAAAAGGTGTATCAGTGAATAACATCGAACTAAAAAAGTGCTGACGGAAATTCATCCAACTCACATCCTTCTCTGTCTCTTCATCTTCTCCCGTTGGAGATAATTTACTGTGATCACCCCCATTGTCATGTTCATAAGTGAGACGTGTATAACGATTTTCGTAGGTAATACTTTTAGCATGGCGGAATCCTTTCAACTTCCAATCCAGATAAATAGGTTGAGACATATTGATCACACCCTCCAAGCCCTGACTACGAATTGTGAAATCCAACATATATTCACCGGGTTTCAACTCATAACGGTATTCCAGATAGCGGTTTTCTGAAGTTTTCAACTTCATCGAAAGCACATTGTTCTCTCCATTATTGGAAAGTGCCGGCTCGAAAAACAGATCTTTTGAGTTCAGGTTTCTGTTCTCTGAAGTAAACTGAAGATTGAATTCGTTATTTCCATCCTTTATCAGATAGACATGTTCGCCTGTGTACTTTGTTTGATCTTTCAGTTTTGCCTCAACAATATATCCACCTTTATTGCTCACCAATAATTGTAACACATCGTTTTCCACGATCGTGGTTCCTTCAGTTGCTGACGGCAAAGTTCCCGAGTAGGCAAAGGAACCCAATCGGTTCTGTAGTCCCATAACTGCGAGGGAATCTCCCGCATTAGCAGCGTTTATTTGAGTAGGCGTTACTTCAACGACCTCCTTGCCTGCATCGGTAGTTTTTTCGGATTCTGCTTGTTCGATTTTGGCTTTTTCGGCTTCTATCTCCTCGGGGGAAGGTTGACGATACATCATCCACACCAGAATTCCTCCTATTAATGCAATTCCGATAAATGTGTTAAGATCAAATTTCTTTTTTTCCATTAAGGTGCTTCGGGTACTGCCCGTTTTTATTAGTAATGTTCAATCGGGTTTCTATTATGCTTGTACACCGACAAGGGACAACCCTATATTATAATTCCGACTTCAAATTAACAACAATCCGGCCTATTTCGGCAATACGCCATATGGTCTTATTTTATTGAATGTTCGTATGCGGCTTTTACAAATCCGACGAATAAAGGATGTGGACTTTCCACGGTACTCCTATATTCCGGATGGTATTGTACTCCGACAAACCAAGGGTGTTCAGGAATTTCTACTATTTCAACCAAACCTGTATCCGGATTGATTCCGGTAGCTTTCATCCCTGCTTTTTCGAGTGCATCTCTGTAGTGGTCGTTATACTCGTAACGATGCCTGTGCCGCTCCTCTATAGTTTTTTCACTATAAATACCGCTCACAATACTACTCTCCTGAATATCACATTTCCAAGCCCCTAAGCGCATGGTTCCTCCCTTATTGGTTATGTTTTTTTGTTCCGCCATCAGGCTGATAACCGGATGTGGTGTGTTTTCGTCCATTTCGGTGCTGTTCGCTCCTTCCAATCCGAGTATATTTCTAGCATATTCGACCACAGCCATTTGCATTCCCAGACAGATTCCCAAAAATGGTAATCCGTTTTCACGAGCATATCGCACAGCCTCAATTTTTCCCTCGACACCTCGTTTTCCAAAGCCTGGAGCTACTATAATTCCGTTAAGGCCCTTTAGTTCTTCGGCAACATTTGCGTTATTGAGATATTCAGATTGAATGGGTTTCACCTCCACCTTCACTTCGTTCATGGCGCCACCGTGTATGAAGGATTCCAAAATAGATTTATAGCTATCCTGAAGCTCAACATATTTTCCGATCAATCCGATATGTACCGTCGCTTTCGGATTTTTAAGACGCTTCAAAAAACCGTTCCAGCTTTCCAGTTTTGGAGCCTCGGCTATGGGAAGGTCCAATTTCTTCAAGGTTATCACATCCAATCCTTCATCCAGCATCATATTGGGAACATCATAAATTGTAGAGGCGTCGATCGACTGTATTACGGCTTCTTTTTCAACATTGCAGAATAATGCTAATTTAAGTTTCAATTCGTCACTCAATTGATGCTCGGTACGGCACACAAGAACATCCGCCTGAATTCCACTTTCCATCAACGTTTTAACCGAGTGCTGTGTGGGCTTGGTCTTTAATTCTTTGGCCGCGGCAAGATAGGGTATTAAGGTCAGGTGAATTACCAAACTGTTATGTTCTCCTAATTCCCATTTCATTTGTCGAACCGATTCTATATAGGGTAATGATTCTATATCACCCACGGTTCCACCTATTTCGGTAATGACGATATCGTAGTCCCCACTCTTTCCCAAAATTTGAATACGCTCTTTGATCTCGTTGGTAATATGCGGAATTACCTGTACCGTTTTCCCAAGAAATTCACCTCTACGTTCTTTATCTATCACGCTTTGGTAAATACGCCCGGTAGTTACATTATTAGCCTGGGATGTTGGCACGTTGAGAAAACGTTCGTAGTGACCCAGATCGAGATCGGTTTCGGCGCCGTCATTTGTTACATAACATTCGCCATGTTCATATGGGTTCAACGTTCCGGGATCTATATTTATATAAGGGTCTAACTTTTGAATGGTGACACGGTAGCCACGTGCCTGTAAGAGCTTAGCCAGCGATGCTGCAATGATTCCTTTTCCTAGTGATGATGTTACCCCGCCCGTAACGAAGATGTACTTTGTAGTGCTCATAAAGTGTGTAGCGTTGTTGATACCTATACGGGATGCAAATGTAAGGATTTATTAGCGACAGTAATAAATAAATCTAAAGTTTCAAAAAACAAATTCCAAATGAACCATCAGGTCAATTATATCTACCTAATTTACATTATTTCCATCGCTGATAGACTCGCAATTGTTCAGCGATGTATGCCCTCCAGAGGAATTCCTCTTCATTTGCATTGGAATGGTTGGTTTCCACATCATATTGCAACTGCATTTCACGGCGATCTGCCTCAATTATCTCATATAATGTCTCGGCTTTGGACTTAAAATCTCTATCATGAGGAATAACAACGAGGCGCTGCCGTAATTTTCTGGCATGTAATTCAGAAATGTCAAAATGAATTTGCTCATGTGCCAGTATATAATCAGATACTTTTGAAGAGCGATACCAGGAAAGTTTGGGATAAAAATAACTGAGGACTGTAAATTTTATTTCCCCTACTCCATTTCGTTCTCGATATGAATAGGAAAAAGAAACTCCCGTGTTGGAGCTGGCAACATAAGCTAACGGACCATTCGGAACTCCCTTGAAATCGGCCCAAGTTAGTTTTCGATCTTCGTTCCAGGTAATTTTTTCCTCATTTATCTCTGAAGGAATTAGAAACAATACCAGTATGGCTACGGAAAGCAGTTGCATCGTATTTCTAACGAGAGATTTTGAGATTTATTGACTATTGTTCCCAACGGTAATCGATCACCATCTCAATATCGGGGTGTAAACTTTGAAATACCGGACAATTATTTCCCGTATTTTCCAAGATCTTTTGGTGATTGTGGCTTAGCCCTGAAGGCAATTGCAATACGATCTCAATTTTTGAAATTCGACGCGGTTCACTAGCCATGGTCTTCGTCACCAATGCAGAGCTTCCATCCAGTATTACTTTCAGATCGCGGGCTTTGATTCCCATAACGGTAAGCATACAATTTGCCAGGCCGGTTGCCACTGTATCCGTAGGTGAAAATGCCTCTCCTCTACCGTTATTATCGGTAGGAGCGTCTGTAATGTATGTGTTTCCAGATTTTAGATGTACACATTCCGTACGAAGATTGCCAAGATAGGTGACTTTGGATGTGCTCATTATTTCACTACTTCAAAACGAAGATCTTCATTATATTTTAATATGTAGAAGGCGATGTTGGTATAACCTGAGAACATTTTCTTACGATACCGGAATTTATTCTCAATATACTCTGTTTCAAAATCATCATTACTCGCATCGTAAACATTCCCTCGGGCTGCAAGACGGAGCAATACGTCATAGGTCACATCAAAACCACGAACGGCGAAACGATTGGGCAGTACACCGTATTTGTTCTTATAGCTCACTAAAAAAGCAATCTTTTCATTATGGTCATAACTTTTACTAATTGAAGGAAACGTAAAATTCAGATTGGCCAGATGCAAATTTGAAATATCGTCATAGTCGTAATAATCATTTTTATCGGTTGTGAAGAGTCGTATTATATACTCTTCAGGCATTCCGTTCAACAATGCCACCACATTGCTGATAATCACAGGATCCTCAGATTCGAGGATCACCCAATTCTCACGCCCTTTTTCGATCTTATTTTCAATATCCACGATATATAGAAAGCCTTCCTCTCGTGGCACCAGTGTTCTGGCGTTGGGTATGGCCGCAAGAATGGCTTCTTTTTGATTGCTTTTGGTATGGTCACTGATCAGCAGTACATTTCTGGTTCCTGCATTTTCCTTTAAATAATCGATCATTGCAGTTTCCAATAATTTACTGCTGGGAAGGGTTTGGAAAAGATTGGAAGTAAGTTTAATAGTTCTGTTACTCAATGGTGAAAAGACCGGAATATTATCTCTCTTTAGTATTGCAGCCGTTTTCTCTACATTTTTACTCAATAGAGGGCCGATCACCGCATCGACAGTTGAAAAATCGTTTCTGGTTAGAATGCTGTTTGTTTTATTGATGTTTCCTTCGGTATCGTATATATCCAATTCAATGGAAAGTCCTTTGTCTTTAGCAAATTCCGCGGCCATAAGTACACCACTGTAAAAATCCAGTGCAATTCTGGCCGTACGATTGTTCTTTATAAATTCGATCTTCCCAGAGATAGAATCGGTACTATTCCTGAGTTGAAATGGCAATAATACAGCCACTCGTTTTTTGCTCCTGTCATCGATATAATTTTCGAGATCTACTCTTATTGTGCTTTCTGAAAGTGTAGTCGCATTTTCCTTCGGAATTTTTAATATCATCCCGTCTTTCAAGCCGTCCATAGCATACGGATTCAAAGTGACAATTTCTTCCTGTGTCAGTCCTAATTTTATTTTCAAGCGGTAAAATCCTTCTTTGGGTTGTACTTCATAAAAGTCGAAGGCAGACTCCTCGATGGTAGCGGAAGCTGTCACCGATGTATTTGGAACTTTTAGAACAGTTCCAATGGGGAAATTCGTAGGTACATTTGGGTTGAGTGTTTCTAATTCGGCTATAGTTATCCCGTATTTTCTGGCAATTCCGTATTTGGTTTCTTTTGCCAGAATAATATGAGCTTTAGTCTCACCTGTTTCTGTATGGGGTGTAACTTCCGTAGTACTTTGACTTTTCGGAATGATAGGAATTTGAAGCTTCTCACCTTTTTTTAGTCCTTTGGAGTATAAATGTTTGTTATACTTCTTTATGTCATCAACCGTAATATTGTAGTTTTGAGCAATGCTGAAAAGCGTCTCTTTGCGTTTTACCCTATGCTTCTTAAATTTTACTTGGATAGAGCCTGCATCGCTAATACCTCCTGAAGGAATAATAAGAACACTACTGGAGTTTATACCATTCCGCGCATCCGGATTCAAGGTATAGATGGAAGCTTCGGAAACACCATATTTTTTGGAAATACTGTACACCGTTTCCCCTTGTTTCACCTGATGACTGCGATAGTTCTGTTGTGAGGGCCCTTCAGCATAACTCACGCCAAACACCATGAGAAAAGATAAAAAAATTATTAATTGCTTCACTATAATTAAATTACTAAGTTGACTTGTCTATAAATAATAACGTCTCAGATCACGCTATTCCCACTCTATCGTTGCCGGTGGTTTTGAGCTTATATCATACACCACCCTATTAACGCCTTTTACCCGGTTTATTATATAATTGGAGGTCTCCCGTAAAAACTCATAAGGCAGGTTCACCCAGTCTGCCGTCATCCCGTCCGTGGATTCAACAGCTCTTAATACCACGGCTTTTTCATAGGTTCTTTCGTCTCCCATCACCCCTACACTCTGCACCGGCAGCAAGATGGCTCCGGCTTGCCATACCTTATCATACAGATCCCATTTTTTTAATCCGTCGATAAAGATCGCGTCCACCTCTTGTAATATACGAACTTTATCCTCTGTGATATCACCTAAAATTCGAACGGCCAATCCGGGTCCGGGGAAGGGATGCCGTCCCAATAATTCGGCGTCGATACCTAATTCCGCACCAACTCTTCTCACTTCATCCTTGAACAACATTCGCAAGGGTTCAACAATTTTCAGCTTCATGAAATCCGGCAAACCACCTACATTGTGATGAGACTTGATAGTCGCCGAAGGGCCATTCACCGAAACACTCTCGATCACGTCCGGATAAATAGTGCCTTGCGCCAGCCAATCTACATTTTCAACCAAATGCGCTTCAGCATCAAATACTTCAATGAACGCTCCGCCAATCGCTTTGCGTTTCGCCTCAGGCTCACTTTCTCCTTCCAGTGCTTTCAAGAAACGTGCCGAAGCATCCACCCCTTTTACATTGAGTCCCATTCCTTTGTACTGATCCAAAACACTTTGGAATTCGTTTTTGCGTAATAATCCGTTATTAACGAAGATACAATACAGATTATCACCGATAGCTTTATTGAGTAAAACCGCTGCAACTGTCGAATCTACTCCGCCACTCAAGCCTAAAACCACTTTCCCATCACCTATTGTATCTTTTAATTCCTGAACAGTTGTCTCCACAAATGCCGCCGGTGTCCAGGTAGCATTTATCTTTGCGATATGAATCAGGAAATTCTCCAGTAGTAGTTTTCCGTCAGTGGTGTGATATACCTCCGGATGGAATTGAATGGCGTAGGTATCCTCGCCATCTATACGGTATGCGGCATTAGCGATATCGTTGGTACTCGCCAAACGCACACCATTTTCAGGAAGTTCGGCTATGGTATCGCCATGGCTCATCCACACCTGAGTGTCTTCCTTGATCCCTGCAAAAATCCCATTATGATCATGGATGGTCGTTAAGTTTGCGCGTCCATATTCACGCATATCAGATGGAGCCACCTTCCCCCCATAATAATGTGCCAGGTACTGCGCGCCGTAACAAACCCCTAACAGTGGCTTGTGACCTTTTATCTTTGAAAGGTCAGGATGCGCGGCATCCTCGGCGCGCACCGAGAACGGGCTCCCTGATAAGATCACGGCTTTAAAATTTGATAGATCTTCCGGAACTTTGTGATAAGGATGAATTTCGCAATAGATATTTAATTCTCTTACACGCCTGGCGATCAGCTGAGTGTACTGCGATCCAAAATCTAAAATGAGGACATTGTTATGCATGCGCAAAAGTAGTCTAAAAAAATAATTTGGGTGAATACTTTTACTATAATTTTTAGGATCCTTTGGCATAAATCCAAACTGAAGTCAGGCAGGCCCGTTCAGACATCATTCTGTATTTCTATGATAGTGAACTCATTCGCCAAAGGATCCAATTGCGATTTCAATACTGAAAGCAAGCCTTCCCCGTACTCGAGATAAAATTCCGAAAAATTCATCTCGCGCTCCTGTAAATGTTGGTTGGGAAACAA
>SMXJ01000018.1 GCA_004356305.1 Bacteroidota bacterium
TCTAAACCTTTTACATTATGAAAAAATTATACTTATTACTCGTTGCAATTTGTGCCTTTGTATTTTCATCTAATGCACAACTTATTGATGACAATTTTGACCTTTATATACCTGGACCCATGGGTAATCAGGCACCCTGGTGGACAACCTGGTCCGGTGTAACCGGTACTGCGGAAGATATTCAGGTTGTTACAGACAATTCAAACTCGGGTACTCAATCAGGATATATTGGTCCTGGAGGTGTTTTTCCGGATGCGTTACTACTTTTAGGTAACCAATCTACTGGTCAATACACCGTACAATGGCAGATGTTTGTGCCTGCTGGCGCTGTAGCCTACTGGAACATTCAGGAGGACGAAACCCCAGCGATACAATGGAACGATGAATTCTATGTTGGTATAACTGCCCAGGGTGGAACTTTCGGTGTTATTACCAGTCTTCAAACAGGACTAACTGTCCCCTATCCGGAAGACCAATGGTTCCTTATTATTCATGAATTCGATATGGACGCACTAACTTATTCCATTGAGGTTGATGGTGCTCCCTTTCTTACCAACGAGACTTATATTGGTACTCAGCTGGGTGCAATCGATTTCTTTTCCATTGACGCCAATAACGAATACTGGGTGGATGATGTATTATATCTGGATGAAATTCTTGGAACAGACGATTTCAGTGCGGAGAATTTCTCCGTATATCCAAACCCAGTTCAGGACGTTCTCAACATCAACACCACTTCTGTGGTAGATACTATCCATGTTTATGATGTGCTCGGTAAACTGGTATTGCAGTCGCAACCAGATGCAGTATCGCCCAGTATAGATATGAGCACACTTGCATCCGGTGCTTACTTGGTTCAGGTGACTATCGATAATGCTTCTAAAACTGTGAAAATTATCAAATAAGCATATCGGAACCAAATTTACAAGTTTGTAAGCCCTTCCAATTGAAGGGCTTTTTTATCTTTAGTGGATACAAAAAATGTCGTTATGTAAATTCGAAAATATGCTTTTTTACTAAGTTTTCTTCGGTAGGTCGCACTTTATCAAAAAGTTCACTTTCCTTTTCCAATCGAAGCACATTTAGATTATAGGCACTATCAAAATAAACTAAAGATAAGTCTGGAATTCCAATTAAGGCGTTCTCTCCTTTATAGGAGAGCGGCCACTTGTTTGGAAAAGATATAATTTACACTTTTTACATTTATGGCTCAAAATAGGAGGTTTTAGATCGTTTATTGTCTGAATCTTGTCTAAACTAAAACAAAAAAGCCTAACTATCAATTAGTTAGGCTTTTATTATGTCGGGATGACAGGATTTACAGAATCCTAAAAAACCCTCAGTGCAAATCAAAAAGTGAACACTTACGCGTTCTTCCTTTTTTGTTTCCTTCCGTATCTCAAATTAAAATCTGATACTTTCGGAAACAAAAAAAAGTGATGCACAGTTGCATCACTTTTTGATTAAGTCGGGATGACAGGATTTGAACCTGCGACCACACGGCCCCCAGCCGTGTACGCTAACCGGACTGCGCCACATCCCGAGTGTAGTAATTTTCAAAATTTTCGTAAACTATTTTCCAAAAAATTCTATGGAAAACGGTTCGCAAAAATAACTAAAAATCTACCTCTTCCCAATAACTTGTCCTTTTTTATTTATTCACTTTTTAGTACCTTTTCGGAAAAAAATATTCTATGAGAAAAATAAGCATTCTGTTTCTTGGGATCACACTCATTATTGCCTGTAAACAACAGAAGGAAAATGATAGTGTGGCCCTTAATACGCAAGAAAAGCGAAGTTACACCATCGAAACCGTAGTGAAAAACCTCAACAATCCCTGGGGAATGACATGGTTACCGGACGGCAGTATGTTGATCACCGAAAAAAGTGGTGATCTTATCCATTTCAAAAATGGAATAAAAACTTTTATCGAAAATATCCCTGACGTTTATGTACGCGGTCAAGGCGGCCTTATGGATATTGAACTACATCCCAACTATATCGAAAACGGATGGATCTATATGACCTTCAATAGTAATGAAGACGGTGGTAAAGGTGGTAATACCAAGCTTATTCGGGCTAAATTGGATGGCAAAAGGCTCACAAATATCGAAGACCTTTACAAAGCCGAACCCAATAGTACAGCAGGACGACATTTTGGCTCCCGCATAGAATTTGACGATGATGGCTTCCTATATTTTTCGATTGGAGATCGGGGTAACAGGGATGTAAATCCACAGGATATTACCCGCGATTGTGGTAAGATCTATCGCCTCAATGATGACGGAACCATCCCGCCGGATAATCCGTTTGTGAATGAACCCAAAGCTAAGAAAGCTATTTATTCATACGGACATAGAAATCCGCAAGGAATGGTAAAACATCCAGAAACCGGTAAGATTTGGATACACGAACACGGACCAAAAGGGGGAGATGAGATCAATATCATTAAAAAAGGTGCCAATTATGGCTGGCCCATAATCTCCTACGGAATTAATTACAGCGGCAGCAAATTCACCGAAGAAACCACCCGTCCTGGTATGGAACAACCCGTTTATTACTGGGTCCCCTCGATCGCTCCTTGCGGAATGGACTTTGTGACAGGTAATAAATACCCCGATTGGGAAGGACATCTACTGGTAGGATCTTTAAAATTTGGTTATGTGGAATTGGTTAAACTGAATGGAGAAACAGTTATCGGCCGAGAAAAAATAGCCGAAGACGTAGGTCGGGTACGCAATGTAAAAATGGGGCCCGACGATTATATCTATATTGCCGTGGAAGGCCGCGGTATTGTAAAACTGATCCCAAAATAAGATGAAAAAATTGGTTGTTTTTATCTTATTCTTGATAGCATTTGCAGGCTATCATTTGGCTTCAGAAAAAAAAGATAGTTACACTATTGCTGCAAATAATACCGCTTACATACTACAAAATGAGCTGAAAAAAAGCATATTGCGTGGTGAAGTTATCTACAACGATTTTTGTGTAAGTTGTCATCTTCCCAGTGGAATGGGTGTCGATACCAGTTTTCCGCCATTGGCAGACTCAGATTATTTGTTGAATGAGCGTATGAAGAGTATACGGGCCGTTAAATATGGACAGCAAGGTAAAATAATAGTGAACGGCAAATCCTATAACACTGTTATGGCGCCCATGGGGTTAGAAAACGATGAGGTTGCCGATGTTATGAACTACATAATGAATTCCTGGGATAACACCCAGGACAAAATGGTTACACCGGAAGAAGTTGCTGCTGTTGAAAAATAAAAAACTACTACACTGGTTAAAAGCGGAATCTAATTACCTTTGTAAAAACTCGAGATCTATGCTCATCATTGGCATCGCCGGAGGCACCGGTAGCGGTAAAACTACAGTGGTTCAACAAATTATTGAAGAACTTCCTCCAAACGAAGTCTGCGTAATTTCACAAGATTCCTACTATAAGGATACCAGTGAATTGACCTATGATGAACGGGTTCGAATTAATTTTGACCATCCAAAAGCCATCGATTTCAAATTATTGGTTCATCACTTAAAAGAACTTCGAAATGGAAATACAATAAACCAGCCTGTCTATTCTTTTGTGGATCACAATCGGACTTCAGAAACGATCGTTATCAAACCCAAAAAAGTGATAATTGTAGAGGGAATCCTTATATTGACACAACCCGAAATACGGAAAATGTTTGACCTAAAAATATTCGTGCACGCCGATAGTGATGAGCGTCTCATAAGACGCCTGAAACGTGATATGTCTGAACGCGGACGAGACCTGAATGAAGTTTTGATCCGGTATCAAACCAACTTAAAACCCATGCATGATGAGTTTATCGAACCCTCTAAGGAGTTCGCCGATATTATTATACCCAACAATAAATACAATACCGTTGCAGTTGAGATGATAAGGAATATAATCCACCAAAGATTAACCAAACTGTAGCCGTGAAAATTTCAGAGATCAAACAAAAAAAGTGGTTCAGAATACTGGGCAATAAATATATGCTCATACTCATACTTTTCCTGGTTTGGATGTTCTATTTTGATACCAATTCTTATTTCATTCACAAAGAATTGAACGATGATGTGAATGCGCTGGAGGAAACCAAAGAATTTTATAACGAAGAAATCAAAAATGACAAGGCCTTTATTGAAAAGATGAAAGATAGCGATGAAGTAGAAAAATATGCCCGTGAAAAATACTATTTAAAGAAGCAAAACGAGGATATCTACATCATCGAACACAAGGACAGTTTAAAATTGAAAGAAAAGAATGAGTGATTTTTTGTTTAATGAATTTGACAAAGTTTCTGCCAAACAATGGAAACAAAAAATACAAGTCGACTTACAAGGTGCGGACTATAATGAAACACTCCTTTGGCAAAGCCCCGAAGGTATTGACGTGAAACCATTTTATCACAAGGATTATTTCGATACTTCCTTCCCTCCCATTCCCGGTCATCCCGACCACTGGTGTATTGCACAATCTATTTTTATAGATGACGAGGTGATTGCTAATAAATTGGTTTTGGACGCCATTGATCGGGGTGCAGAGTCCATATATTTTACTTCTACGGCCGTATTTAACATGGAAAGACTATTTCAAAAGTTTCCCTTCGGAAAAGTGAGTATTCACTTCAACTTTCAATTTTTGAAGGAAGATTTTATAGTGAAGCTCATTCGCTTTCTTTCTGAACTGTCTGCAGGCCAGGAAGGAAATAACGCTTCCGTTTATTATAATATCGATATCCTGGGAAATTTCGCTCGCGGCGGTAATTGGTTTTATAATTTGAAAAAAGACCATGAAATACTGGAAAAAATTGTTTTGGCCCATCCTTCCGAAGCGATCATAAGGACAGATACTACAATATATCAAAACGCAGGGGCCAATATCGTTCAACAACTGGCCTATGCATTGGCCCATACCAACGAATATTTAAATTATTTTTGTTCTGAAGAATACGGTAATAATAGCAACGGTAAATACAAAAACTTCAAAGTCAACTTCAAACTGGCCATAGGATCCAACTACTTTTTTGAGATCGCAAAAATTCGCGCACTTCGTAAGTTATACGCCGCATTGGCTTCGGAATACAAAGTTGAAGAAACTTGTCATATTCATATAACACCCTCAAAACGCAATAAAACCCTCTACGATTACAATGTAAACATGTTGCGCACCACAACCGAATGTATGAGTGCCATATTAGGCGGAGCGAATACCTTAAGTAATCTTCCTTACGATGCTTTGTACCATAAAAGCAATGAGTTTGGTGAGCGAATATCGCGAAATCAGTTACTTATTTTAAAGACTGAAAGTTATTTTGATAGCGTTGCAAATCCATCGGATGGGAGTTACTATATAGAAAGTCTTACACATGACCTGGCCGAAAAAGCACTCGTACTATTCAAAGACATAGAAAAAAATGGTGGGTTTCTTCAACAATTAAAGAACGGTTCTGTTCAAAAGAAAATAATGGAAAGTGCTGAAAAAGAACAGCGATTGTTCGATGCCGGTAAACTTGTTTTAGTCGGAACCAATAAATACCAAAATGAACCCGACATCCGGAAAGACGATTTGGAGTTATACCCTTTCGTAAAAAGAAATCCACGTAAAACAGCAATTCAACCCATCATTGAAAAGCGGCTTTCAGAAAAATTGGAACAAGATCGATTGAGTAATGAATAGAAAGAACATGCAACATATTATATTAATAGATTCGAAAGCCGAAAGTCCGAAACCGGAAGTCAAAAGTGTTTCTACTGCCGAAGATATTGATGTGAAATCAAACTATTCTGAAAAAGACATTGAAAAGTTGCATCATTTGGATTTTGCCGCAGGCATCGCTCCCTACCTTCGGGGGCCTTATGCTACAATGTATGTACAAAGGCCCTGGACGATTCGCCAATATGCCGGGTTTTCTACAGCAGAGGATAGCAATGCATTTTACCGTCGCAACCTCGCCGCAGGACAAAAAGGCTTATCTGTCGCTTTTGACCTGGCAACACATCGTGGATATGACAGCGATCACGAGCGTGTGGTCGGAGATGTTGGAAAGGCCGGAGTTGCTATTGATAGTGTGGAGGATATGAAGATATTGTTCGATCAAATTCCACTGGATAAAATGAGTGTATCCATGACCATGAACGGCGCGGTACTTCCCATAATGGCTTTCTATATTGTTGCTGCTCAAGAACAGGGCGTCGCTCCCGAAGAACTGGCGGGTACTATTCAAAATGATATTTTAAAGGAATTCATGGTACGCAACACCTATATCTATCCGCCCACTCCTTCCATGAAGATCGTAAGTGATATTTTTGAATTCGCTGCGGAAAAAATGCCAAAATTCAACTCCATCTCTATTTCCGGATATCATATGCAGGAAGCAGGTGCAACCTGCGACATCGAATTGGCATACACCCTTGCCGATGGCCTCGAATACATTAGAACCGGTATTGAAGCAGGTATGGATATAGATAGTTTTGCTCCCCGACTTTCCTTCTTTTGGGGGATAGGAATGAACCACTTTATGGAGATCGCCAAAATGAGAGCCGCTCGGATTTTATGGGCGAAATTGGTAAAACAATTCAATCCAAAAGACAAGAGATCCCTTTCGCTTCGAACCCATTGCCAGACCAGCGGTTGGAGTCTTACCCGGCAAGACCCCTTTAATAATGTGGCACGCACCTGTATCGAAGCGGCTGCGGCAGTATTTGGTGGCACACAGTCTCTACATACCAATGCTTTGGACGAAGCCATGGCGTTGCCTACAGATTTTTCAGCGAGAATAGCTCGTAATACACAGATCTATTTACAGGAGGAAACCCAAATTACCCGAACCGTCGATCCATGGGCAGGTAGTTATTATGTAGAAAATCTCACCAACGATATTGTGGAAAAAGCCTGGAAACTCATTGAAGAAATTGAAGAACTAGGTGGAATGACAAAAGCCATTGAGGCAGGCATTCCGAAGTTGAGAATTGAAGAAGCAGCCGCGAGAAAACAAGCCCGTATCGATAGTGGCCTTGATATCATTGTTGGTGTAAACAAATACGTTCTTGAGAAAGAAGATCCACTTCAAATTTTGGATGTGGATAACGAAATGGTGCGGAATGGACAATTGGAACGGCTTAAGAAGATCAAAGAGAGCAGAAATACTAAAAATGTAACCGAATGTCTTTCAAAATTAACTCAATGCGCTCAAACAGGTGAAGGAAATTTATTAGCTTTAGCCATAGAAGCTGCTCGGGAACGAGTAACCCTGGGTGAAATAAGTGATGCCTTGGAAGTCGTCTTCGGAAGATATAAAGCACAAATTAAATCATTTAGTGGCGTGTATAGCAAAGAGATAAGTAATGACCCATCCTTCGAAAAGGCCAGACAAATGGCAGACAAATTTGCCGAATTGGAAGGTCGTCGTCCGCGTATTATGATCGCTAAAATGGGCCAAGATGGTCACGATCGCGGAGCGAAAGTAGTCGCTACCGGTTATGCCGATGTTGGCTTCGATGTGGACATCGGCCCCCTATTTCAAACCCCGGGTGAGGTTGCTAAACAAGCCATAGAAAATGATGTCCATATATTAGGTATCTCTTCTCTGGCTGCCGGCCACAAAACATTGGTGCCACAGGTAATTTCAGAAATAAAAAAGTTGGGCCGGGAGGATATTATGGTGATCGTGGGTGGTGTGATTCCAGCACAGGATTATGAATTTTTATTCGATGCCGGTGCTATGGCTGTTTATGGCCCGGGTACCAAAATCAGTGAGGCGGCCATCGAAATGTTACAGGTTTTGATTGATTCGGTCGACGAATGATAAATTACCTTATTAAAACAGGGAGACTCGGACTTAGAAACTGGTTAGCGTCAGATACAGCTCCTTTTGTTACCATGGGACAAGACTCAAAAGTGATGCGATATTTCCCCGAATTGCTTACAGAGGCTGATACTATTGCCCTCATCAATAACTTAAAGAAACATTACGAGAAATACGGATATACCTATTTCGCAATGGATGAATTGGCCAGCGGCGAATTTGTAGGGTTCACAGGCCTTAAATACCAAACTTTCGAAAGTGAGTTCACTCCTTCAGTGGATATTGGATGGCGACTAAAACGATCCGCCTGGGGAAGGGGTTATGCTACGGAAGCGGCCAAGGCTTGTTTGGACATGGCCTTCAATGAGTTTGGCCTGGATGAGGTTTATTCCTTTTGCCCCGATTTGAACAAAGCTTCAGAAGTTATTATGAAAAAAATTGGGATGACATATCTAGGGACATTGCAGCACCCCAAGGTAGCAAACGACTCGAGGTTTAAACATTGTGTGGTGTATAGAAGTCAGAAGCCGGAAGACCGGAGTTAAAAGTCATACTAATGCACGACCCTTAGACATTAAACCTAACGAATGTTAAGTGAGCATAATGTATACCTTCAGTTTTACTACTTTTACAAAACCTAAAAGAACAATATGGATCTAAAAGCAAAAATGCTTCGCGACGATGCACTAAAAGGAAAAACGATCGTAGTTACCGGAGGCGGCAGCGGACTGGGAAAAGCGATGACCACCTACTTTCTCGAGTTGGGTGCCAATGTAGTGATCACTTCTAGAAATATAGAGAAATTGGAGGCAGTAAAGTCCGAACTTGAAGCTCAGACCGCTGGAAAAGTGCTTGCCGTACAGTGTGATGTGCGTCATTACGATCAGGTTGAAGCGATGGTGAAAGCGTCTGTGGATGCCTACGGAAAGGTAGACGTATTATTGAACAATGCTGCCGGAAACTTTATTTCACCCACCGAACGTCTTTCGGCCAATGCTTTCGATACCATTATAGATATTGTTTTAAAAGGGACGAAGAACTGCACTTTGGCCTTCGGAAAATACTGGATCGACAAAAAAGAAACCGATAAAACCGTTTTGAATATAGTCACTACCTATGCCTGGACGGGTTCTGCTTATGTAGTTCCCAGCGCCACTGCTAAAGCCGGAGTGCTCGCTATGACGAGATCGTTAGCGGTAGAATGGGCCAAATACGGTATACGATTTAACGCTATAGCTCCCGGACCCTTCCCTACTAAAGGTGCATGGGATCGACTGCTTCCAGGAGATTTAAGGGAGAAGTTCGACCTGGCGAAAAAAGTACCCCTGAAAAGGGTAGGTGACCATCAGGAATTGGCCAATCTAGCCGCCTATTTGGTTTCAGATTTTTCGGGTTATTTGAACGGTGAAGTTGTGACCATCGATGGTGGTGAATGGCTCAAAGGTGCAGGACAATTTAATATGCTTGAAGAAATCCCTCAGGAAATGTGGGATATGCTGGAGGCTATGATACGGTCGAAGAAAAAATCGTGAAGACGTTGATTTGTCGATATGTCGATTCGTTGAACTCCCAAATTAAATTGAGCATTTATAGATCCTCCATCCTTAGTTTCTTTAGATGCTCCTCCATTTCTTTATCATATAAATACAGAAATAACACGGCCATCATATCCCGAAATCCGGTTGAAGGGTTATTGGTTTCCAGAATGAGTTTGTATTTGTGATCCGCCTTGAGTAGAATTCCTTCAGCACTGGAATAGTTGGGTACATACTTTAGTCCTAATTTATCTGAATAGTTTTCACAATTGAAGGTGAAGACAGCTTCGTTAGTCGTGCTGTCAAATAAAATGAACGTTTCGGCACCAGGGTGTAAATGAGCTGCCATGGCATGAATAGTAGTATCTTCCTGTAAGTACAACTGATAGGTTACATCAAATTCATAATGGGTTTTACCTTCCGGCAAACGCCAATGTGCGGATAAAGGCACTCCATCCTCACCTGGTCCGGAATGGTTTTTTAGATCGATCGGGGAACATAGATTGGGATCATTTTTTTTGGATCTGTATGGATTGTCCAGATCATACGGTAACATCAACACCAGACCCCTCGGCTGTAAAGGTTTTAAGGGAACATCTCCGTTTTCAGTTTTTAGTGTTATGTGGTGCTTTACTTTAAAAAAAGCGTTCTTTATATTCAGATTCAAGGTTCGGGAAGCAATGATAAAAACATCATCAACGGCAACAGGAAAGCCGAAACCGGGAGGAAAATTTAATTCATTGATCCCATTAGACAAGGTTCCCAATCTGGGATATTGTGTGTTGATGCGCTTCGGAAAATTTAGATTTTTGTAGTGAACAGCATCGTAATAATCGATATTGGTATGGCATAGAAAATCATTATCATGAGTTTGAGTACCATCCCTAATTGCTTCCGCTTTAAACCCGGTAATCCATTGCACCTTCGTTCCACCCTGATTAATATTAAGATTAAGCACTGCTTGAGGCCCATCCATGGAATGGTAGATATTGTCGACAAGCAAATCCGGAGATTCCAGAATCAACTGGTTCTCAGTTTCATCAATTTCCCAGTCGTGATCAATAATTCTGAAGGTGTGCAATAGTTTTGTCTTTACAATGGCTTTGTGCCTGTTTGAGAGTTGGTAATACCAAATCCCAAAAACCACGCACCCTGTAATCAATAGGGCTCCAATTACCTTTCTCCGGAATAATTTTTTCAAGATCATTTCAGAATTAATTCTACTCCAAAATTACAATTTTAAATCAAGTATGATCATTATGAAAATTGAAACTCACAAATGTTCATTTTCTGTTAACAAAATAGATTTTCTATACCCATAATTAATCGTATTTTAGCTCATAAAATTGTAAGAAATTAATGGGTAAAATAATTGCCATCGCCAACCAAAAAGGTGGTGTGGGTAAAACCACAACATCGGTTAATCTGGCCGCGTCGCTTGGAGTTTTAGAAAAAAAGGTGCTGTTGATCGATGCCGATCCCCAAGCCAATGCCACTTCCGGTCTTGGGATCGAGGTGAACAGTTCTACCAAAGGGACCTATCAGCTTTTGGAGCACTCAGTAGCTGCTGAAGACGTCATTGTTGCTACCAAATCACCCAATGTAGAAATCATTCCTGCTCATATTGACCTCGTAGCCATTGAAATTGAACTTGTAGACAAAATAGATCGTGAATCGATGTTGAAAAAGGCGATTTCAGCGCTAAAGAAAGATTACGACTATATTCTAATCGATTGTGCTCCATCACTCGGGCTGATAACTATGAATGCCCTTACAGCGGCAGATAGTGTAATTATCCCGATTCAATGCGAATACTATGCTTTGGAAGGATTGGGAAAATTACTCAATACCATAAAAAGTGTTCAGAAGATTCACAATGAAGATCTCGATATCGAAGGCTTACTATTGACTATGTATGATTCGCGGCTTCGGCTTTCCAACCAGGTAGTGGAAGAAGTGAAAAAACACTTTGACGGGATGGTTTTTGAAACGATCATTCAACGAAATGTACGTTTAGGTGAAGCCCCTAGCCATGGCGAGAGTATTATTAGTTATGACGCGGGTAGTAAAGGTGCCAATAATTACTTAAGTTTGGCAAACGAATTAATTGAGAAATACGCGTAAGGATCTATGGCGAAAGCAACAAAAAAACAAGCTTTGGGACGAGGTCTTTCAGCTTTACTGAAAGATCCCTCCAACGATATAAAATCTGTCGGGGATAAAAATGCCGATAAGGTCGTTGGAAACATCGCAGAACTCGAATTGGGAACCATCGAAATGAATCCCTTTCAGCCTCGAAGCAGTTTCAACGAAGAAACCCTGCGTGAATTGGCCTCCTCGATAAGGGAGTTGGGAGTGATACAACCAATTACAGTTCGAAAATTAGCTTTTGACAAATACCAATTGGTCACAGGAGAACGTCGTTTTCGTGCGTCAAAAATGATCGGGCTAAAGACCATTCCTTCCTACATTCGAATAACCAACGATCAGGGATTACTTGAAATGGCGTTGGTTGAAAATATTCAACGACAAGACCTGGACCCTATTGAAATCGCGTTATCCTACCAACGTTTGATCGAAGAAATTCATGTAACCCAAGAGGAATTAAGTGATCGTGTTGGGAAAAACAGATCTACTATTGCAAATTATTTACGATTGCTGAAATTGGACCCTATTGTACAAACCGGGATGCGCGATGGCTTTATATCTATGGGTCACGGAAAAGCATTGATCAATATTGAGAATACCGGAGACCAGTTGGATATTTATGAGAAAATACTTAGTAAATCGCTATCGGTACGTGAAACGGAAGCCCTAGTGCGTAAATTTAAGAGTCCACAGAAAAAATTGACTCCTCTGCAAAAAACCCTTCCTCGTTTTGCGAACAAAGGTAGCAGGGAACTCTCCACTTTTTTGGATACCACAGTTACGATCAAAGCGAATAGAGCAGGCAAGGGAAAAATGGTTGTACCCTTTAAAAATAAAGAAGACTTCCAACGTATTTTGAACCTCATCAAAAGTGAAAAGTAAGCTTTTCCATATCTTTCTTTTTATAGGTTATTCCCTATTTTCACAGACCCCTGACTCCCTTCAAGTGAAAGAAGAACGATCTATCGTGATCAAGGATACCATTTCTCAAAAAGAAGAATACGAACCTCTGGCACCATCGAAGGCCGCGTTTTATTCGGCTGTGGTACCGGGTTTAGGGCAGGCCTACAATAAAAAATACTGGAAAATTCCTATAATTTATGCCGGGATTGGAACCGGGATCTATTTTTATAGACAAAATACCAAGGATTACAATCGCTTTAGGGATGCGTATAAAAGACGATTGGCAGGATTTGAAGATGACGAATTCCAAGGCATCTCGACAGACCGACTTATAGACGCCCAAAAGACAGCCAGTAGGAACAGGGATGTAAGTATAATTTTATCCATAGCATTTTACGTACTCAATATTATCGATGCTAATGTCGATGCTCATTTGAGGCAATACAATATTAGTGATGACTTATCATTATTACCGAATGTAAATATGGATTCACTGGATAAACAAGCCAATTACGGCCTATCTTTTACGATCAATCTGAAATGAATATAGCATTACTGGGATACGGAAAAATGGGTAAAACCATCGAGCATTTAGCTACCAAAAAAGGACATAGCATAGTGTTTAGCTCTTCCGGCACTTCTACGGAAGGAAACTTAGCAGATGCCGAAGTTGCCATGGAATTTTCCACCCCGGAAACAGCAGTCGAAAATATCACCCTTTGTTTAGAAAATAATATTCCTGTTGTGAGTGGTACCACCGGATGGCTGGACCGATATCCCGAAGTGCTAAAAATATGTGAACGACGTAACGGAAGTTTTGTCTATGCGTCAAACTTCAGTATTGGTGTGAATCTTTTTTTTAGTTTGAATGAGCATCTGGCTCGACTGATGAAGCCATGGACGGAGTACAATGTTGCCATAGAAGAAATACACCACACACAAAAAAAGGATGCACCCAGTGGTACGGCCATTACAATTGCTGAAGGAATATTGAAACACTCCGAAAAAGATCGATGGAAATTGGATAGTGCAGACAAAAACGATCTGAACATTTCAGCTAAAAGAATAAACGATGTTAAGGGGACACATATCGTAAATTATTTTTCAGAATTAGATACTTTAAGCATAAAACACGAGGCACATAGTCGCGACGGATTTGCACTAGGGGCGATCCTTGCTGCCGAGTGGCTGATAGGTAAAAAAGGAGTGTTTACGATGAAAGACGTCCTCGAGATTGTAGAATAATGGTATGCAGAAGAAAGAAAAAGAAAAAAAACGATTAAACGAATTTAAGGAGGAAATATCCCTTCAGAAATATTACATATTATGACACTTACAGGCTGGTTATTATTTTTATTGATAGTACAGGTGATCCACTTTTTGAGCACCTGGAAACTCTACGTAGCGGGAGGCAGGCAGGCCTGGGAGGCGGGAATTCCCGTGTATAACGCGGTGATCTTAATGAAGATCATCAACCGACCCTGGTGGTGGGTGATATTAATGTTCATTCCTATAGTGAATTTGATAATGATCCCTGTAGTATGGGTAGAAACGATTCGTAGTTTTGGTTTCAACTCCGCAAAACATACATTCCTCGTGTTGATCACACTAGGTCTTTACATTTTTTATATAAGCTATACTCAGAAACTTGAACATATAGCCGATAGAAGTAGAAAACCAAGAACAGCCACCGGGGAATGGACGAGTTCCATATTGTTCGCTATCGTAGCTGCAACCCTTGTCCACACTTATTTTATGCAACCTTTTACCATACCCACTTCTTCACTTGAAAAGACATTGCTCGTGGGGGATTATTTGTTTGTGAGTAAAATTCATTACGGAGCACGAGCACCTATGACCTCTGTTGCTTTACCCATGTTGCACGACAGGGTTCCTTTGGCAGGTTCAAAATCATATTATAGCGGTTTGGAGTTTCCTTACTTCCGAATACCCGGTTTTCAAAAGATCAAACACAATGACATAGTGGTATTTAGCTGGCCTGTTGATGAGTATGTGGATATTGGACCACCTCCAAGCGGTTATATGTATAAACCTATCGACAAAAAATCCAATTATGTAAAACGATGTGTTGCTTTGCCGGGAGATTCTATGGAAATTAAAAATGGATATGTACACATAAACGGGATCAAAAATGACTTACCGGACAGAGCGAAACTTATGTTTTATATGGCGGTAACTTCAAAAGAACCCTTGGACAATACATTTATGGCCAGATTCGATATCCAGGAAGCGATGCGGTTTTATAAAGTAGACAAGACAATTTGGGATGACAAAAGAGTTCAGGACTATTTAAATGAGCCCGGCCGATCCTACTTGCATGAGTCTTCGAGAGATTCCGTTACCGTGGAGATCACAGGACATATCGGTGCAAATGATATACGAAAGCTTAAAATGGAGCCTTTGTACAATAAGCTGAACGTAAATATTACTGAAGAACAAGCCCAATGGATACGGGAATTGCCAGCTACGGAATCTGTTGAGATATTTAGTTTCCCTAAAGGTGGAGATGATCTATTTCCGAATAATCCGTATTATCAATGGGAAATGAACAATTATGGTCCTATTTATATTCCAAAAGCTGGAACCACGGTAGTTATAAATACTGAGAGTATTCCTTTTTATAAGCGGATCATTGAGATCTACGAAGGCAGTGAGTATGGGATAGAAAACGAAATAACCCAATCCGGGACTCAGGTACTATTGAATGGAGAACCTATAACCGAGTATACTTTTATACAGGACTATTATTGGATGATGGGTGATAATCGAAACAACTCCCAAGACGCTCGTGTGTGGGGTTATGTGCCTTTTAATCATGTAGTAGGGAAACCCGTTTTTGTTTGGATGAGCTTGGATAAAAATAAAAGCTGGCTGAGTAAAATTCGCTGGGATCGTATGTTCACCACAGTGGGTGGAAGTGGGGAGCCGGTCTCTTATTTTAAATACTTTTTGATGGTATTAGGAGGTTGGTTTCTGTTCAGTTTTATCAGAAAGAAGAAGAAAAAGAAGGCGTAAATTGTCGATATGTTGATTTGTTGATTCGCTTATGAAAAACATACTGTTGCATCCCACCTATTTCCCTTCCATAGTGCAAATGGTGGCGGTAGTAAAGGCGGATAAATTGGTGTTTGAAATACAAGATAATTATCAGAAGCAAAGTTATCGCAATCGCACCTATATCACCCATTCTAACGGGAGATTGCTGCTCAATGTGCCCATCAATCACAGCAAGAACGGAAATCGGCAAAAAACTAAAGTAGTTACCATTGAAAACAGTTTCCCCTGGCAAAAACAACATTGGAAATCATTGCAGAGTGCCTACCGTACTTCCCCTTTTTTTGAGTTTTATGAAGATGATATAGCTCCTATTTTCAACAAACCGGCAAAGCGATTACTGGAACTCAATATTAGTATTTACGATCTTTTGTGTGAGCTATTGGGCCTGGATAGATCCTATGAAACCACCACCGAATATCTGATTGAACCTTCACAGTTGGACCTTCGGTATTTGGTGGAAGCGAAGAAACAAAAAAACCACCAATTGTCTTCCTATACACAGGTTATGGAAGCAAGTCATGGTTTCCTCCCCAATCTGTCGGTATTGGACCTGCTTTTCAATGAAGGCCCAAATGCGTTGGCTTATCTTGAGTCGCAGGAAATTGAATTCTAGTTGTTTTTCAGAAAAAGCAGGAGTCCGAAGTCGGAATTCGAAAGTGAAAAGTTTTGTTTTATACCTGCTTTTCAAGAGCCATTAATGGTGATTGAGCGTCCCGAGACAGAGGGATATCGAAGTCACCACCCCAAAGTAGCACTTACGGGATAGTGATCGGAAAAAGTTTCTTTTATAGTAGTGAATTTAATAACATCCAGCTCTTTCGACGTTAAAATATAATCGATCCTCATCGGGTACATATTGAACGAGTAGGTTGTGCCTATACCATTGCCACATTCCAAAAAGGCATCTTTCATTTTTCGTTTTAATTCGCGATAGGTATAAGAAAATGGCGTGTTGTTAAAATCGCCGGAAAGGATCACCGGATATTTAGATTGTACTTTATGCTCCAAGATTTGAACCAGTTGTTCTTCCTGCTCTACGAAGGTTTCAGAAATTCGTTTTGTAATACGTCCTGTACCTTTTTTTTGCAGATAATCAACACTGGGTAAAATGCCTAAGGATTGCAAGTGCACATTATATATACGAAGGGTATCGCTTCCCACAATAGCATCGGCATAAATGGTGTTATTGTACGAATCTTCAAAGTCGAATCCCCCTTTATTGATAAGTTGATATTTTGAAAAGATGGCATGTCCCAATTTATTATTAGCATCCTTAAAATGAATAAATTGATAGGGGTAGTCAGACATATCGATGGTGTACTCTGCATAGAATTCCTGGATACAAACGATATCCGGATTTTCGGTTTTCAATAGATCTGAGAAATGCTGTGTTACTTCTTCCTCTAATGGTTCCTTCTCATAAGCATTGAACAGACGCACGTTATACGATAAAATGGAAAGTGTTTTACTATACTTTGCAGCATTCCTTTCCGAAGAAATTTCAAAAAAAGGATTGAAATGAAAATAAGCGATCACCAATACAACCAATGAAAATAAAAATTGCTTTTTAAGTCGCGCTATCCAATAAAGCACAAACAGAAAATTCACCAAAATAAGAGGAGAGACTGCAAGGCTTAAGAGCGAAAGTGTGGGAAAGGTCTTGGGGGGTAAATAAGGAAGGACGAACGATACCAATAGCAAAAAAGCCACAATGACGTTGAGCCCATAGATAAGTTTCCCCAAAAACCTGAGTTTTTTCAAGATTGAAAATTTATTGGTTAGTCGTTCTTGCCTGATTTAAATAAATAATCTTTTTCAGATTTGGTAAGGCTTTCGTACCCACTCTTCCCAATTTTGTCTAAAATAGTGTCCACCTTCTTCTGGTGATCGCTTTTTGTGTCTTTTTCTTTAGAACGTTTCAAACCGGATAGTGTTGCCTTGGTGCGATGTACTTTTTTAAAGGGTTTTGCTTTTCGGGTCTTAAAGAGATTGGCTATTGCATCCATTATTTTTTCAAACCAAATTCCTATGTCATTTCCCTTGATCAGCTGTCTCGCGTAAGTATATCCGAAAATAGACCCTCCAAGATGTGCCAGGAGTCCACCGGCATTTCCCGATGTAGGCAAACGCACCAGATCCAGCACTACAAAAAAAGTAGCTATGTGCCACAGTTTTATATTAAATCTAAAAAGACGAATTTCGGTGTTTGGTGCAGAAGTTGCCATAAATACCATCATAGCCATCACCGCTCCGGAAGCGCCGATAAGATATCCTTCGCTGTTGGCAAATACCGGAAATAAATTATAGGCAAATACAAAAAGTAAACCGCCAAAGAGACCACCTAACAAATAGAGGGTTAAAAACCTCTTAGGAGTAAATAGATTTATAACAATTTGTCCAAACCAATGCAGCCATAGCATATTGAACAGCAGATGAAAAAAATCGAAATGCAAAAAGCTATAGGTGAAAAATGCCCATGGTTGTATTATCAGTTCGGAGAACGCATCCGGAAGAACGAACCACTTTGTAAGGACTCCCGGTTTTGTTTGGATGACAAACGAAATGAGCCTGACTCCTAAAAACACAATTGCATTGATAACGATTAGCTGTACGACCAAATTGGCCGATTTAAATTTATATGTCAAACTTTGAGATGCCATGATCAATTCCAGCGTTTGTCGTTAAAACTATTCCTTTTCCAGTAATAGGCCATGAGAAAACCAAATAATGCACCACCGATATGCGCCCAATGCGCAATACCCTGACCAAACAAAGAAAACCCGGTGATCCCTGAAAACAGATCGATCAATATCAATACCGGAATAAAGTATTTTGCTTTTATTGGAATTGGTAAAAAGATGAGCATCAGCTCCATATTCGGATACATTAGGCCAAAGGCTACAAGCACCCCATAGATCGCTCCGGAGGCTCCTAAGGCCGGGGTGTTGTAGGAAGTGAAGAAATTCTGTGCTTGAGTTCCCAAGTCTTTAAGTTCACGATACGAGCCTTCTTTCAATGTATTGTTCACAACATCCCAAATCTCGTTTTCCGAAGCACCTACCGCTAGAAGAGTATCAAAACCGGCATGAAAGTGATAATAATTTACCAGGGTATGAATGAGTGCTGCACCTAATCCCGCGGAAAAATAGAAGAACAAAAATTTATTTCGCCCCCACCGTATCTCCAAAGGCGAACCAAACATCCATAACCCGAACATATTGAACAGAATATGCCCAATATCACCATGCATGAACATATGCGTGATAGGTTGCCAGAATCCGAAATTTGGGTTCTCAAAATAGTACAATGAGAATAACCTATCTGCCAGGTCGGGCATGGTTAACTTGCCCACAAAGAACAACACATTGATAATAATTAATACCTTAACTGTTTCCGTTATTCTTCCCATTTACATAAATTTTTTGTCCAGATCACTCGCATCCAAGGTTACCAGTACCGGTCTGTTATCCGGTGAAACACTGGGTTCCTTGCAAGCAAATAATTGATGGATCAAATGTTCTTGCGCCTCCGATTCCATGAATACACCACTTTTTATCGCCAAACTTTTGGCCAGGGATTTTGCCAGTAAGTCGTTCTGACTAAATCCCGCATCCGGTACTTCATTTTCGATATCAGATAGAAGTTGTTCCAGAATACCTTCGACACTTCTTTCCAAAACTCCGGCAGGAACCCCACTTATTTCTACTTTTTCATTTTCCAGAGCAGAAAAATCAAATCCTGTATATTCCAATTGCTCTTTGATAGTTTGCAATAACTCCACTTTAGGTTTTGAAAACTGAAAGTGCAAAGGAAATAATAATTGTTGACTCACCGCTTCCTGCACGGTCATATTCTTTAAAAGTTCCTCATATAGGATACGTTGATGTGCCAGATTTTGATGGATCACCATCATTCCACTTTTAATAGCACATACAATGTATTTATTCTGAATTTGAAACGTCACCTCTTTGGTAGATATTCCCTTATCTGAAAATAATCGCCCTGTAATTACTTCGCTTTCCAACTCCACCTCGAATGAACTCAATCCGAGAACAGAAGAAGTTCCTTGAGATAGACCGCTTTCCTGCAATTCGGTATACAACGATTCCCAGGAAGATGATTTCTGCTTCTTCATAGCGAAATGACCATTCCCATGCCTCGATTTTGAGTCTTCCTCAAACGGATTAAAACTTCTATCCACATCAATGGAAGGATTCACAGGCGATTTCTTGCTGTAAGCGTAGGGTGTATCGAAATCGCTCTCTTTGTTGAAATCCAGGACCGGCGCAACGCTAAACTGCCCTAAACTGTGTTTTACAGTCGCCCGCAGCATGGCATAGATGGTGTGCTCATCGTTAAATTTGATCTCTGTCTTGGTAGGATGAATATTGATATCGATAGATTTGGGATCCACGTTCAGGAATAGAAAATAACCCGGATGGCAATTGTCTTTCACCAATCCCTCAAATGCAGTGGACATGGCATGGTGTAAATAGGGGCTTTTGATAAAACGGTCATTCACAAAAAAAAATTGTTCCCCCCTACTCTTTTTGGCGAATTCTGGCTTGAAAATAAA
>SMXJ01000019.1 GCA_004356305.1 Bacteroidota bacterium
AACCCTGAACCAAAGTTTTAAGATTTTCCGGAAATATCTCTAATATTGTAATGGCTTCCTGAAGTACTTTTTCTGAAATAATTTCCGGCACCTGAAACCTGCCTATGGGATAACGTAATTGTTCTAAACTCATTTTACCTGCTTATTTCAGCTAAAATAAAAAACGTCTTCCCCGCGGAAGACGATTTCTTCATTTTTTCTGAACAGTTTATGAACTATTTTACCTCCATTAGTTCGATATCAAACACCGGGGTTGCATTGGGTGGAATTACATCCCCCACACCCTGACTTCCATAAGCCAAATGTGAAGGAACAACGAAACGGGCTTTGTCACCCACCTTTAACAATTGAATTCCTTCATCCCATCCCGCGATCACATTCCCCATTCCTAATGGGAAATCTATGGGATTACCCCGTTTGTAGGAATTATCAAACTCACCACCATCAGCAAACATTTCTTTGTAGTGCACCGCAACGGTTTTTCCTTTTTCGGCGTGTACCCCTTCTCCTTTCTGAATGATCTGGTAACGAAGTCCGCTTTCGGTTTCTTCAAATCCTTCCGAAATGGAGGTTGATAATTCTTCCTCGGTTTTTAGGGCTGCCCCTTATCTTTCGGCCTTGGTTCCGCTAAACTTTCTGAAGGTTTCCACGGCATTCCAGCTTGCAGCTTCATCGCCCACACGGATGATCTCTACTTTTTGCATAGTATCCCCTTGGGCAACGTCATCGACTACATCCTGACCTTCGATCACATGACCGAAAACGGTGTGTTTATTATCCAACCAATTTGTGGGAATATGTGTGATGAAAAACTGACTCCCATTAGTTCCGGGGCCTGAGTTGGCCATCGAGAGGACACCGGGGCGATCATGGGTTAATTCCGGATGAAACTCGTCGTCAAATTTATAGCCCGGACCTCCGGATCCTGTACCGGCGGGATCACCCCCTTGCACCATAAATTCGGGAATGACACGGTGGAATTTGAGTCCGTCATAATAAGGAGTCCCTTGTTGTTGGACTTCGTTTTCCAGGTTACCTTCGGCTAAAGCCACAAAGTTTCCAACCGTTCCAGGGGTTTTGTCATGCGTTAATTTTATTAGAATTTCCCCTTTTTCAGTAGTGAATTTCGCGTAGATACCGTCTTGCATTATTGTGTTTTTTAATGTGTTATAGTTACAGCCTGAGGCTATTTTATCAAATGTGCAAAGGTATAACTTTGAGAAGAATTAAAGAAACTACGAATGGTTAAAATATGTTTTAAAAAAGAGTCGAAAAATGACAGTTGAATTTCATACACAAGTGCAAAGCAGGATCTGATAACACTTAAAATCAACCGGACCACTTGTCGAAACCGTGAATTCAATATTAGTTCGCTACTTCGCTAATAAACTTAATTCGATAAAAGCGTAGTTCCTCCACGTCATAATCGCCATCAAATTCATTCATGGCCTCATCTATCTTATCGTTTTCGGCCTCGATGAAATAGTCATGGATCTCCTCCTGTTGGTCTTCGTCAAGGATATCTTCGATCCAATAATCAATATTCAATTTCGTCCCGCTATAGACGATGGCTTCCATTTCCTTGATGAAATCGGGCATTTCCAAACCCTTTGCCGCCGCAATATCATCGAGTGGCAACTTCCTGTCTACACTTTGAATGATATACAACTTTAATGAACTATTGATCCCTGTGGATTTTACGATAAAATCGTCCGGACGAAGAATATCATTCTCATCTACGTAATTCGTAATAAGAGAAACGAAAGAAGCTCCATATTTCTTAGCTTTCCCTTCGCCTACGCCATGAACGTTCGAAAGTTCCTCCATCGTAATAGGGTACTTGAGCGCCATATCTTCCAGTGAAGGATCTTGAAAGATCACAAAAGGAGGAAGGCTCAACTTATCGGCGACACTCTTTCTTTCGGATTTTAGCAGATCGAATAGTTTTTGATCGGCCGCATTTCCGCTTCCTTTCAGATTGGTGATGATAGAATCATCATTGGCTTGTTTATAGCTATGATCTTCGGTCATCATAAACGAAACAGGGTTCTTGATAAAATCATGACCGGCATCCGTTAATTTTACAACACCATAAGTTTCTATATCTTTCCGAAGAAAACCTGCCACCAACACCTGCCGTAAAAGTGCCATCCAATATTCCGTTTCTTTATCGCTTCCTACCCCAAAAAATTCCTGGGTGTCGGTTCTATGAGATTTGATCAGCGCGTTTATGTTCCCAACCAAAACACTGACTATATCTTTTGATTTATATCGCTGATTGGTCTTATCGATGACATTGAGGATGGTCACAACCTCATCTTGGGCTTCATGTCTCTTTTTGGGATACCGCATATTGTCATCCATATCACCACCTTCGCCTGTTGCATTGTCAAATTCTTCTCCAAAATAATGAAGAATGAACTTTCTACGCGACATAGAGGTTTCGGCAAATGCCACCACCTCTTGTAATAACGCGTGACCTATTTCCTGCTCGGCCACCGGTTTCCCACTCATGAATTTTTCGAGTTTTTCTATATCCTTATAGCTGTAAAATGCTAAACAATGGCCTTCACCCCCATCCCTTCCGGCACGTCCGGTTTCCTGGTAATAGCTTTCTATACTTTTGGGGATGTCGTTATGCACAACAAAACGAACATCCGGTTTATCGATTCCCATCCCAAAGGCGATGGTTGCCACAACTACATCTGCATCTTCCATCAAGAACCTATCCTGGTGTTTCACCCTTGTTTTGGCATCCAGGCCGGCGTGATAGGGAACGGCTTTAATACCATTAACCTGAAGGGTCTTCGCTAACTCCTCTACTCGTTTTCTGCTCAGACAATAGATAATACCGCTTTTACCTTCGTTCTGCTTTACAAAGCGAGTAATGTCACTATCAACATTTTTCGTTTTGGGTCTTATCTCATAATATAAGTTGGGACGATTGAACGAAGCCTTAAAGGTATTGGCTTGTTGTATCCCTAAATTCTTCAATATGTCCTCTTGCACTTTTGGAGTTGCCGTGGCTGTAAGCCCGATGATAGGAATGTTATCCCCTATACGTTCGATGATCTTACGAAGATTGCGGTATTCCGGTCGAAAGTCATGTCCCCACTCGCTGATGCAATGCGCCTCATCAATCGCCACGAATGAAATAGTGACAGAATTCAGGAAATTGATATTCTCCTCTTTTGTCAAGGACTCCGGTGCGACATACAGTAGTTTGGTGACACCGTCCACAATGTCACTTTTTACTTTTTTGACTTCCGTTTTATTCAATGATGAATTAAGTACATGGGCAATACCTTCCTCGGAAGATACCGCCCTAAGCGCATCTACCTGGTTTTTCATCAAAGCGATCAATGGAGAGACCACGATAGCAGTTCCTTCATTCATCAATGCCGGAAGTTGATAGCAAAGTGATTTTCCTCCGCCTGTAGGCATCACAACAAAAGTGTCTTCATTCTTGAGAATACTTGATATAACCTCTTCCTGAAGTCCTTTAAATTGCGTAAACCCAAAATATTTCTTGAGTGCTGCGTACAAATCTTTATTGCCCACGCTTAGGTAATTTATATTCTTAGGCGGCGTGAAAATTAAAATTGCGGGAACTGGAGAACAATTGTAATTTAGCAACCTATTTGATCTAGTTGTATCTAATAGTTGTGTTATTGGGGACCCGGCAATAAATTCTGCCTTTCCGTAACTAAATATACTAATTTTGAATGAGTTACAAATTAAAAAAAGCGTAAAATTTTGAATACTTACGATAAGATCATAGCCGTCGCCAAAAAAACGATAGAAACCGAAGGAAACGCCATTTTACATTTGTCCACTTTGGTCGACAATGATTTTGCCGCAGCCGTCGATTATATATATCAATCCAAAGGGCGGGTCATTGTTACAGGTATTGGTAAAAGTGCCAATATTGCCAATAAAATAGTGGCTACTCTCAACTCTACGGGTACTCCGGCTATTTTCATGCACGCCGCAGATGCCATTCACGGGGACCTGGGAATTATACAAAAGAACGACACTGTGATCTGTCTTTCAAAAAGTGGTAACACCGCCGAAATTAAAGTATTGGTTCCCTTGATCAAGGCTAGTGGAAATAAGTTGGTGGGAGTTACCTCAAATCATGATTCGTTTTTAGGTCAGCAATCAGACTATATCTTAAACGCATATGTCGATAAGGAAGCTTGTCCTAATAATTTGGCCCCGACCACCAGTACTACAGCGCAACTGGTAATAGGCGATGCCCTGGCGATGTCATTATTGGACCTCCGTGGATTTTCCAGTTACGATTTCGCGAGATTCCACCCCGGCGGTTCGCTGGGAAAAAAATTATACTTACGTGTTAGCAACCTGACTTCACTTAATGAGATGCCTCAGGTATCCCTCGATACAAGTATAAAAGATGTGATTGTAGAGATTTCTGAAAAGATGATGGGGGTAACCGCAGTAATTGAGAATGAAAAAATAATCGGGATCATCACAGACGGCGACCTGCGTCGAATGTTGACCAAAGTAGATAATATAACCCGACTCACTGCCAAAGATATTATGACCCATAGTCCTAAAATAATCGACAATAACGCCATGGCGGTAGAAGCTCTCGAAATGATGGATAAACACGGTATCACTCAAATACTTGCTGAAAAAAAAGGTAAATACTCCGGCGTGGTCCATATCCACAACCTTAGCAAAGAAGGAATTATTTAATGAGCCGCAATATCAAAAATATTGAAAAAGAGATGTCATTTCTCGATCATTTGGAAGAATTGCGATGGCACCTTATCAGATCAACTCTTGCGATAATTGTTTTTGGTACGCTTGCTTTTATATTTAAGGAATTTATTTTTGACCAACTTATTTTTGGGCCGAAAAAAGCCAGTTTTCCTACTTACCAGCTATTGTGTAAATCGGCACAAACGCTGGGTTTCGATAGTTTTTGTTTCACCGAATTACCTTTCCGGATTCAAAGCCGGACCATGGCAGGACAGTTTTCCGCACATATCTGGACATCCATTACAGCCGGCTTTATTTTAGCCTTTCCCTATGTTTTATTTGAGTTTTGGAAGTTTGTAAGTCCGGGATTGCGAATGAATGAGCGTAAATCGGCCCGTGGATTTATTTTTGTCGCTTCGCTGCTGTTTTTTATCGGTGTACTTTTTGGTTATTATGTAGTGACCCCATTGTCCATAAATTTTTTAAGTAACTATCAGGTAAGTTCAGAGGTCTTTAATGACTTTGATCTAAGTAGCTATATAGGATTGGTACGTGCCTGTGCACTTTCCGGCGGACTCATATTCGAACTACCCATCATCATTTACTTTTTGACCAAAATAGGATTAGTGACACCCGAATATCTTAGAAAATACCGGAAGTTTGCCTTGGTAATTGTTTTGATAATTTCAGCAATAATAACGCCCCCAGATATTGCCAGTCAAATTATCGTGACCATACCCATAGTGATATTATACGAAATAAGCATATTCATTTCTAAGGCGGTGATCAAGAATCAGGATAAAAAAAGCAAAGCTAATGGCTGATAGCGTTGAAGAAATTTATTCCTGTCATGACTCATTTCCGTCCGGCGTACGAATATCGGGAGGCATTGTAAAACAATTGATCCTAACTGCAATATGAACTTAGTCGTCGCGTTAAACTTATCCTAATTTACCACAAAGCCCACGAAGGAGGTATAAAGTTCACAGAGAAAAATGTAGATTTGATCAATTTAAAGCCTATGAAACTAAGAGCCGAAAATCTTATAAAATCTTATAAAAGACGTAAAGTGGTCAACGAAGTTACGCTGGACGTAAACCAGGGTGAAATTGTAGGGCTGCTGGGTCCTAATGGTGCCGGTAAAACCACCTGTTTTTATATGATCGTAGGCCTTACCAAACCCAATGGTGGCCGAATTTTCCTCGACAATACCGAGATCACGAGATACCCGATGTACAGACGTGCACAGTATGGAATTGGATACCTGGCACAGGAGGCTTCGGTGTTTCGAAAGTTGAGTGTAGAAGATAATATTTTGAGTGTGTTGCAATTCACCAAGCTCTCCAAAAAAGAGCAAAAAATGAAGATGGAGACCTTGATCGAGGAATTTGGTTTGAGTCATATTCGTAAGAACCGTGGGGATCTTTTAAGTGGTGGAGAACGCCGCCGTACGGAAATTGCCCGCGCTCTCGCTACCGATCCAAATTTCATTCTTTTGGATGAACCTTTCGCCGGAGTCGATCCCGTCGCGGTAGAAGACATTCAGCGCATCGTTGCCCAGCTTAAGAATAAGAACATCGGTATTCTCATCACCGACCACAACGTACAGGAAACCCTCGCCATAACGGACCGTACCTATTTGATGTTTGAAGGCAGCATTTTAAAACACGGAGTACCTGAAGAACTCGCCAATGACCAAATGGTTCGAAAAGTGTATCTCGGACAGAATTTTGAACTTCGTAAAAAGAAATTAGAGTTTTAGTTTTTTGGCGTAACCCAAAAAATTCGTTTCACATCATTTTTAGGGTCGGGTCTTCGCTACTCGCTTTTTTTAATGTATAAGACCTTTCGACTGCCCCTGTCTGCCGATAAATGCAGGCTCAAGGCGATAGTAAAAAAGAGCTCAAACATTTAGCCGCGCAGAGCGCAGCTAACGCTCAACCCCTCACGCCTTAGATCTTTCCCTCCAAACCAGGGACATCAATATGTAAACCGTTATGATAAGTGGTATTGCCAGAAACTTCAGTAAAACCGATGAGACCAAACAGAATACCAGGAAAATATAGCGCCTGGCATTGGTTCTCATATCCCAGGTCTTGAACTTTAAGGCAAAGAGCCGGATCTCAGCATTTAAAAGAACACAACTCAGCAAGGTCATCCCTATCAAAAACCATCGGTTAAGAATGATGGCGTCGGACCAATTTGCCGGTTGGAGTTCCAAAATAAGAGCGAAGCTTAAGATCAATAATGCATTTGCCGGAGTTGGCAGGCCAATAAAACTATCGGTTTGCCGGATATCTACATTGAATTTTGCCAGACGATAACCTGAAGCGACGACGATCAATAGGCCGATCAAGGGCAGTAGC
>SMXJ01000020.1 GCA_004356305.1 Bacteroidota bacterium
GTCATTACCTTTGAATATCAAAATGGATTGATTTCACAAGTTACCCGTACAGAAGGTACTACGGTTGAGACAAAAGATGTACAATTTAACGGAAATGAGATTATTTCGTTAAACGGCAGTGAACCAGCCGGCCTATTCTTCGAAAGGTTCATTTTAGACCCCGTATCATCCAAAGTGACTTTAAAAGAAAATTATTTCAAATTGTCGAGTAACGATTATCGATATCACAATTCGGAATACACTTATGACAGCACCAAAGACAATCTTTTAGAAATAAATACTACAATTCTAGGGTACACTCCCAGTACCGGTGAATATTATCAATTGGTACAAGGCGGATGGATTACTCAAGTTTTTGCCTATGGAGAGCCAACGGCACTCAATCCGGGAGCTACGGCAATTGACAAAATATATTTAAATATGATTCTTAAAGAGGAAATACTTCAAAATTTTTGGGTTTTTGGTGGGCATGCAGGTATGAGTAAAAAGTTTTTAACCGGGTATGTTAATGCCAATGATTTCTTTTACTTCTCTGCCGGTATGGGTGTGCTCTGTGAGCAAGACACTTTTTTACCTACTAAAAGTTACTTTTCCTCCTTGAGTAATTATTTCAAATATGATTTCCTTTATGAATAAATTATGGAAAATGTACAAGCGGTAAAACAACGATTTGGAATTATTGGGAACGATCCCGAGCTTAATCGCGCCGTTGAGAAAGCAGTGCAGGTTGCCCCTACCGATATTTCTGTGCTGGTAACCGGAGAAAGTGGTGTAGGGAAGGAAAGTATTCCTAAAATTATCCACTCGCTGTCTCACCGCAAGCACGGCAAATACATCGCCGTAAACTGTGGTGCAATCCCGGAAGGTACCATTGATAGTGAACTATTCGGACATGAAAAAGGGGCCTTCACCGGGGCAACTGCCGCGCGTAGCGGGTATTTCGAAGTAGCGGATGGTGGTACGATATTTCTGGATGAAGTAGGCGAATTACCCTCACCCACTCAAGTACGTTTATTGCGGGTTCTGGAGAACGGTGAGTTCTTAAAAGTAGGATCTTCCAAAACTCAAAAAACCGACGTTCGCATAGTTGCAGCCACCAACTCCAATATGGTTGATGCCATTGAAAAAGGGAAATTTCGGGAAGACCTGTATTATCGATTGAGCACTGTGGAAATTGAACTTCCACCATTGAGAAAGCGCTATGAGGACATTCATTTGTTGTTCCGGAAATTTGCTTCAGATTTTGCTATAAAATATAAAATGCCTACCATACGATTGGAAGATCAGGCGGTAGATCTTTTATTGAAATTTCGATGGGGAGGAAATGTCAGGCAGTTGCGAAATGTCGCCGAACAGATCTCTGTGCTCGAGCACGACCGAACCATTTCCTATGAAACCTTAAAAGCCTATTTACCCGATGTTGGCAGTAATCTCCCGGCGGTTATAAATCCTAAGAAACGCAAAAGTGATTTTAGCAACGAACGTGAGATCCTCTACAAGGTTTTGTTTGATATGCAACGTGATATCAATGATCTGAAAAAATTGACGATGAAGTTGATGGATACCGGAGATGCGAATCGGGTGCGGGAAGAAAACAGCACATTGATCAGTAAAATTTATTCGGACCGCGGGCCGCATGATGCTTCATCAGAGGCAGAAGAAACCGATCAAACAGTGCCACTCAACACTATGTTTGGTGACGATGATCGGGAATCACAAGATGTGGAGGTATTGAACATTCCTGAAACTACCTTAGAACACCCGGCACAAAAACGGGAAGACAAATATCATTTCGCCGAGGAAATACAAGAGGAGGAAAGTCTTTCTTTGCACGATAAAGAATTAGAGCTCATTAAGAAATCTTTGGAAAAATACCATGGTAAACGAAAAGATGCTGCCAAAGAACTGGGCATAAGCGAAAGAACCCTCTACCGTAAAATAAAGCAATATAATTTGTAGCCTGACCCCTTAAAAATCAGCTGTTCGTGCGAATAATAAACATCAAAATATTCCGAATTCTCTTTTACACCATTACCACTGTGGTCCTGTTGCAGGGGTGCAAAGTGAGCTATTCGTTTACAGGAGCCGATATTGGTGAAGCCAAAACTTTTCAAGTAAACAACTTTATCAACAATGCTGCCATAGTCGAACCTAGAATTGCTAGAGAATTCACCTTAGATCTACAAGATATTTTACTGAATCAAACCAGTTTAAGTATTGTGACCAATAACGGAAGCCTGATTTATGAGGGAGAGATTATCCGGTACTATGTTGCGCCCATTACGGCTACATCATCGAGTACCGCAGCGCAAAACAGGCTCACGGTTGCCGTGAATGTTCGGTTTTTTAATACGATGGAACCCGAAAAAGACTTTGAAGAACGATTTTCATTTTACTTCGATTATAGCGGAAGTTCGCTATTGATAGGCTCTCAACTGGACGACGCTTTGGACGTTATTTTTGAGCGCATCACTCAGGATATTTTTAACAGATCTTTGGCCAATTGGTAATATGAATACCGAAACATATACATATCTACTTGCAAATCCGTCCTCTGTCGGTAAGGAACAGTTGGAAGGCCTGACAGCGATTATTGATAAATACCCTTATTTTCAAAGTGCACGTGCGCTTCAGCTCAAAGGGCTTAAAAACGAAAACAGTTTTCTCTATAACGATGCATTAAAGTTGACGGCTGCGTACACTACAGATCGTGATATTTTGTTTGAGTATATCACTTCTGAAACGTTCGTTCAAAATGAAATTTCAGAATTGATCCTTCAGCAAAGTGATGCGGTAAAAGAGATGGAAGTCGTCTCTGAAAATCTTTCTGAACAAGTGAGTCTGGAAATCGACAGTCAGCTCAAAGCGGAAATGAAAAAAGCGGAAGCCATCCTCAACCCCGATCTGTTTGAACGAAAAGTGGCTTCGGTGGTTAAAATTTCCGAATCGAGTGATGTCACATCCAAAGAGGAACCTTCCATTGCGAAAGATATCGGGGACAAAGAAAAAGGATCGGAGGAGGTTTTAAAAATAGATGAACCCCTACCCTTCAGCAAGACAGATACTCACTCCTTTGGTGAATGGTTGAAACTTACCCGGGCGACTCCTATCGATCGGCAACAAGAAACGCCAAAACCGAAGGGTACTTCCGGAACATCGTCCCGGGAGGCAAAAGACCGAAAGTTTAAATTGATTGAAAAGTTCATTCAAGACCGGCCTAAAATGGAACCCAGAGCGGTTTCAAAGAAAAATAAAAACCTTGCAAAACCGTATATACAATCGCCGGACACACTAATGACAGAAACCTTGGCGAAGGTGTATTTGCAACAGAAAAATTATAAAAAAGCCATGCAGGCGTATAAAATTTTAATTTTGAAAAATCCCCAAAAAAGTGGTTTCTTTGCAGACCAAATTCGGGCAATACAAAATTTGATAAAAGAAGAATAATGAGCACGTTTGTAATATTTTTAATTTTAATAGTCTTAGTCGCCTTTTTATTGGTGGTAGTGATAATGGTGCAAAACCCAAAAGGAGGAGGACTTTCCTCTACTTTTGGCGGAGGTGGTGGCCAGCAATTAGGTGGTGTGAAGAAAACAACCGATTTCCTCGATAAAAGTACCTGGACCCTCGCGGTCATTCTATTGGCATTGATATTAATTTCTAATATATCTTTATTTGAAGGACAGGGAAGTGGTGAGATATTCAACGAAGACATTCCGAACGTAGAACTTCCCGATGTAAATACGGGATCTGATACTACAGAAAATAACGCCGGCGGAGGTGAATAATGTTATACGCATCTAAGAAATTATACGATGCCGACTTATGACAAGTTGGCATTTTTTATTTCAAATTAACCCTAAATTTAGTATTGGCATAATTTCTGAATAGAACCATGTCGAAGTATTTATGATCAATAACTAAGTCTAATAACGAATCCGATCTAATTGATGGAAATAATACGACAGATTAAAAATGAAGAATCATATAAACTCAAATTAACCTCTATAATATGAAGAAAATGGCATTAAAAATTCAACCCCTTTCAGACAGGGTTTTGGTCGAGCCAGAAGCCGCCGAAACCAAAACTCCATCGGGTCTTTACATTCCCGATTCCGCAAAAGAAAAACCACAACAAGGCAAAGTAATTGCCGTGGGAAAAGGAAAAAAAGACTATGATATGACCGTAAAAAAAGGCGATATCGTTCTATACGGTAAATACTCCGGAAGCGAATTAAAATTGGATGGTAAAGATTACCTGATCATGCGTGAGGAGGATATTTTAGCGATAATCTAGCGATTATCAAATTACAAAAATCAATCCCGATCCCGATAACTATCGGGACTATGGGCATCAAATTCCAATAACAGGTCAATAAAAAAATTAAAATAATCCGGCTTAAAGCATAATGCTTAGAGCATAAAGCAAAACAATATGGCAAAAGATATAAAATACGACGTAGAAGCACGTGACGCGATCAAGCGTGGTGTGGATGCATTAACAAACGCAGTTAAAGTAACCTTAGGGCCTAGGGGACGTAACGTGATCCTAAGCAAATCCTTCGGGCCACCACAGGTAACGAAAGATGGTGTTACAGTTGCAAAAGAGATCGAACTGGAAGATCCTCTTGAAAATATGGGAGCACAGATGGTGAAAGAAGTAGCTTCCAAAACCAACGATCAGGCAGGTGATGGTACGACCACGGCAACCGTTTTAGCCCAGGCCATCGTAAAAGAAGGTTTGAAAAATGTGGCAGCAGGTGCCAATCCAATGGATCTGAAAAAAGGTATAGATGCCGCGGTAATATCAATAGTTAATGATCTGGAAAAACAGTCTACAAAGGTTGGAAATTCTTCTGAAAAGATTCAACAAGTAGCCGCTATTTCATCAAATAATGATATGCAAATTGGTGAATTGATCGCTCGAGCCTTCGAAAAGGTGGGTAAAGAAGGTGTCATCACAGTTGAAGAGGCTAAAGGAACCGAAACCTACATGGATGTTGTGGAAGGAATGCAATTTGATCGTGGATATCTTTCTCCTTATTTTGTGACAGACAGCGAAAAAATGCAGACAGAATTGGAAAAACCAATGATCCTATTGTATGATAAAAAGATCTCGAACATGAAGGACCTTCTACCTGTTTTGGAATCTGTTGTACAACAAGGAAATTCACTATTGATCATCGCTGAAGATGTAGAGGGTGAAGCCCTCGCAACTTTAGTAGTCAATAAATTACGTGGTACTGTAAAAATAGCCGCTGTTAAAGCACCCGGATTTGGGGACCGCAGAAAGGCCATGCTTGAAGATATTGCTATTCTTACAGGTGGCACAGTTATTAGTGAAGAACGTGGATTCACACTTGAAAACACGACTTTGGATATGCTCGGTACCGCCGAAACCGTGATCATCGACAAGGACAATACAACCTTGGTAAAAGGGGCGGGTAAAACTAGCGATATTAAAGCACGCGTTGGGCAGCTAAAATCTCAGATCGAGACCACCACCAGTGATTACGACAAAGAGAAATTACAGGAACGATTGGCTAAATTAGCCGGAGGTGTTGCCGTATTATATGTGGGTGCCGCCAGCGAAGTAGAAATGAAGGAAAAGAAAGACCGTGTAGATGATGCCCTTCATTCAACCCGTGCGGCTGTAGAAGAAGGTATTGTTGCCGGTGGAGGCGTAGCATTCGTCCGTGCAATAAAGACATTGGAAAAATTAACCGCCGAAACTATTGACGAAGCTACGGGAATTCAAATAGTAGCCCGTGCCATAGAATCGCCTTTGCGAACCATCGTAGAAAACGCCGGTGCAGAAGGGTCTGTTGTGATCAATAAGGTGTTAGAAGGAAAGAAGAATTACGGATACGACGCAAAAAATGAGACCTATGTGGATATGCTGAAAGAAGGGATCATCGATCCTACGAAAGTGACTCGTATCGCCTTGGAAAACGCTGCTTCAGTTGCGGGAATGATCCTTACTATGGAATGTGCAGTCGTAGATATTAAAGAAGACACTCCAGCTATGCCTCCGATGGGCGGTGGTGGGATGCCAGGAATGATGTAGGTCGATAAGTTGCTACAGGCGAATAGAATAATTCTTTTAAAGATCAAGAGACCTCCGCTTTGTGTGGGGGTTTTTTTTATTTCAAGATTTGTTCGATCTGTAATCGGAAAATAACTATTCCTCCTTTTTTCTGAAAAGCTGATATAAAGACAACACCACCAAGGTAATAACCAAAGGCCAAAGAACAAATGTATCTACTCGAACTACCTCAGCCGCTCTTTCGGGTTGCGCTGCTTCCCACTGCTTGATATAGTAATCCCATACGAAGGCAAATACAATGACAACAACGGTAATTGAGTAAAGGAGTATTTTTTTCAACCGATTCATATTCCGCCTGTTTTAAGCATTATAAAGATAGCCAATGCAGGGAAACCGAGTCATGCAATTGAATTAATTTATTGTTTTGGTAATTTTAAGATCATCTTTTCCCCTGGAACCAGATCATCTACATGACCGGCGAGCTCGTTATTTTGGGTTTTAAAATGCAAGTGCATGTTAGTGGTATGGTGCGTAAAAACTCCCTTATGTTTATCTGAATAAAATCCTAAAATTTCTACAGCAGTATCGTTTATTATTCCATTTAAACCCGACAACCGATGTTTTTTGTGTGTATGCTTCTTGTCGTTTACATCCCAATTAATTATATGCCAGGATAAACTTTCAGTTCTACCTGTTAGCAAAAACGGAAAGGGTTTTTCAACAGAGATTCCCTTTTCTTTGGCGGTATCGAACACGAATTTATCAACTTCAGCCTCAGCAGTGAATTGGCTGGGTATCTCAACTTCTTCCCAATGTTTTACACTTGTATAAACAAGGAGGCTCGCATTATTGTTTAATGAAGAAGATAAGAGAACAGTACTGTCACTAACACCACTATTGACACTTCTCCGTTAAAAATTTGGATCTCTCCCTGCAGATCTTCCAAGGTGCCAAGTGCATACACATTTTCCATATCCTTCAGCGCATCCAAACAAATAGTGCCCGCAATATTTCCTGCCATAATTTCCATCAGCGCACCCTAATATTTCACGTTTACTTCAGGATCTGTCTTACAACTACTCAATAATATTATGAGTACACCCGCCAGGATATAGATTTGTTTCATGAAGATTTTTTTTGA
>SMXJ01000021.1 GCA_004356305.1 Bacteroidota bacterium
ATATTAGAATCTTATTTTAAAGTAAAGTTATAAAGAGTTTCTTCATTTTATAAACAAAACTTAATATGATTTAGAATCAATTTAATCTCATGAGTAACCGAATTAATAGTGAACGTTTATTCCTCCATTGACAATATTATGATTCTCTGTTCGGAATCTAAAACCAATCATAATTCTTCTTTCAATAGGGTCGAAAAAGGTAACAAATATCTGACCTGACAGAGCTTCCTCGGTTATATCTTGTATTGTATAATTTGCAATCGTGCCAGTCGCAGGGAGCTCATAGGCCCCCGTGCCAACATCATTAGGCACTTGAATAAAAATACTTTCAGAATTTGTGGTTCCTGTAATTTGAATAGAGTTATTCACTTCCTCTGCAAATACTGTGGTCGCGTGAAATAGAATTTGATCGATTTCAGCCACAAGGCCTCCTGAATTTACAACGCCACCATCACCAATTAAACCTCCTTCAAGAAAAGAAACTTGATAAAAAAAGCCTTTATGAACAGCAATTGTGTCTATTCCTAGACGAATTCCTGAAAATCGGAAAGTCCCAGTTAACCAACCACAAGAGAGGCATCTGTCAGTCAAAATAATCTCTCCTTCTCCATTAGGAGAAGTAGAATAAACATTTCCGTCGGCATCCTTAAAACTAGCAAAATTAGATTGTCCTTCTCCCAATTGATAAGTACCTAATTGAGCACTATTAATAATTAATGTAAGTTGTTGATCTTGATTGATCCCTTGCAGTGTGAAGGAACCATCATCGTTCTGTTGCCCACGTACATCATTGGCGCGATAGAAAGTACTATCAATTACGCCTTGTAGAGCAGGGCTGTTGTCCTCCAGGTTCTCACAGCTGGAAAACGCAAGTATCGCTGCGAACAGTAGTAAAAATATTCGTTTCATAATAGATTTGGGTATAATAGGTTGCAACAAATATAAAATAAAAGTTTGATCTACCTCATATTAACGCTTATTTATGATACCTTTGCACACTTAAAAAATAATTATAACAGGGGTCGTGAACCTCTAAAATTAATTAATATGCCTGTAAAAATCAGATTACAAAGACACGGTAAAAAAGGAAAACCTTTTTATTGGATCGTAGCGGCCGACGGTCGTTCAAAAAGAGATGGTAAATATCTTGAAAAATTAGGGACCTATAATCCCAATGTTAACCCGGCGGAGATAAATTTGAATCTTGACGGTGCACTTCAATGGCTTCAAAAGGGAGCGCAACCCACTGACACAGCAAGGGCAATCCTTTCTTACAAAGGAGTAATGATGAAGAAGCATTTGGCAGAAGGTGTACGCAAAGGCGCCTTAACCGAAGAACAAGCTGAAGAAAAATTCAATTCCTGGATCGCTGAAAAAGAAAAAGCAGTAGTAGCTAAACGCGGTAAACTTGCCGATGCAAAAGCAAAAGCTGAAGCCGAAGCGCTTGCTACTGAAAAAGAAGTAAACGAAGCTCGAGCCGCAGCAGTAGTGGAAGAAGTGGCTGAAGAAGCACCGACTGAGGAAACTGCGGATGCAGCAACAGAAGAAGCTCCTGCAGCGGCAGCTGAAGAGGCCAAAGAAGGAGAATCTACCGAAGACGAAACTACCGAAGCAAAAACAGAGGAAACTCCGGCTAAAGAATCTACTGAAATAACAGCAGACGAAGCATCAACTGAAGAAACTACTGAAGTAGTAGCAGAAGAGTCTGAAAAGGACGCGGTTAAAGAAGAGGCGCCTGAAGCGAAAACAGATGAAGCTCCAGTAACCGAAGAGACCACGGAGGACACAGCTAAAGAAAAGGCTCCTGAAGCGAAAACCGAAGAAGTTCCTGCTGCTGAAGGGTCTGAAAAGGACGCGGTTAAAGAAGAGGCGCCTGAAGCAAAAACAGATAAAGCTCCAGTAACTGAAGAGACCACGGAGGATGCAGCTAAAGAAAAGGATCCTGAAGCGAAAACCGAAGAAGTTCCTGCTGCTGAAGGCTCCAAAAAGGAGGCGGTTAAAGAAAAGGCGCCTGAAGCTAAAACAGATGAAGCTCCAGTAACTGAAGAGACCACGGAGGACAAGGCTGAAGAAAAGGCTCCTGAAGCGAAAACTGAAGAAGTTCCTGCCTCAGAAGAGTCCAAAAAGGACGCGGTTAAAGAAGAGGCGGCTGAAGCTAAAACAGATGAAGCTCCAGTAACCGAAGAGACCACGGAGGACGCAGCTAAAGAAAAGGCTGCTGAAACGAAAGATGAAAAAGTTCCTGTAACTGAAGAGTCCAAAGAGGACGAGGCTGAAGAAAAGGAATAAACTCTTAAGGTAATGCAAAAGAAGGATTGTTTCTTCGTTGGCAAAATCGTTAAAAAATACAGTTTCAAGGGGGAGTTGCTGGTTAAACTAGATACAGACCAACCTGAACAATTTTTGGAAATGGAATCGGTTTTTGTTGAAAAACACAAAAATTTGATTCCATTTTTTATCGAATCCCTTTCTCTTCATAAATCGGCACTTCTGCGGATAAAATTTGAAGAAATAACCACAGAAACCGAGGCCAATGCCCTGTTGGGAACAGAATTGTACCTGCCTCTCGATTTACTTCCAATATTAAGCGGAAACAAGTTCTACTACCACGAGATCGTCGGTTTTAAGGCCGTAGATATCAATTTTGGCCCTTTAGGGACCATTACAGGGGTAAATGACGCAACAGCCCAACATCTCTTTGTAATTGATCACAATGGAAAAGAAGTGTTAATCCCCGTAAATGATGATATCATAAAAAATGTGGATCGCAGTACCAGGACTATCTCATTGGAGGCTCCGGAAGGATTGATAGAATTGTACATTTAATGTCCAAACCCTTTACATTCAAGCAATTTACCGTACACCAGGACCGCTGTGCCATGAAGATAGGTACAGACGGCGTATTACTGGGTGCCTGGGTCTCATTGATGGGGAAACCTGATAGAATATTGGATATTGGTACAGGAACCGGTGTAATTGCTATGCAATTGGCCCAACGAGGCTCGGCCGAAACCATAGACGCCATTGAGATCGACGTTAAGGCCTTTGAGCAATGTATGGATAATTTTGAATCCTCGCCCTGGAGTGAACGTTTATTTTGCTACCATGCTGCCATTCAGGAATTTGCTTCCGAAATAGACGATACGTATGATCTGATCATTTCCAATCCGCCCTTTTATTCTGAAAATTACAAACCAGAAGAAAAAGCACGGGATACCGCCCGGTTTAATGACGCCCTCCCTTTTCAGCACTTAGTTGTGTGCACAGCGCATTTGCTTTCAGATCGAGGCACATTTGCAGTGATACTTCCGAAGAAAGAAGAATTCAAATTCATCCAATTATCACAGGAAACAGGTTTATACCCAAAAAGAATTTGCAGGGTACGCGGGAGTATAAATTCCGAAGAAAAAAGGAGCTTGCTAGAGTTCAGTTACCTGCCTGAGGATAAGCAAGGCCTGAAAAAAGAAATAAAGATTGAGTCCCTGACTATTGAGACAGACAGACACAACTATACTGAAGATTATATACAGCTGGTGAAGGATTTTTACTTGAAAATGTAGGTCTTTCAACTTGGGATTTTTACATTTGTAATACAAAAATTGACTACTATGAAACCCGATTTATTTGAAGCACCCGATTACTATAATATAGACGATCTGCTCACCGACGAACACAAACTAATACGTGATGCAGCCCGAGCCTGGGTAAAACGAGAGGTATCTCCTATTATTGAAGAGGCTGCTCAAAAAGCAGAATTTCCAAAATCTATCATTCCGGGATTAGCCGAGATTGGTGCTTTTGGCTCTTATATCCCCGTGGAATATGGAGGGGCAGGTTTGGATCAGATCTCCTATGGACTCATCATGCAGGAAATTGAGCGTGGCGATAGCGGGGTGCGTTCAACTGCCTCAGTACAGACTTCTTTGGTAATGTATCCTATCTGGAAATATGGAGATGAAGACCAACGCAAAAAATACCTGCCAAAACTCGCTACCGGTGAGTGGATCGGTTCCTTTGGTTTAACAGAACCGGACCACGGTAGCGACCCGGCCGGAATGGTGACTCATTTTAAAGATATGGGAGATCATTATTTGTTAAATGGGGCTAAGCTTTGGATCTCAAACTCTCCTTTCTGCGATATCGCTATTGTATGGGCAAAAGATGAAAAAAGGCGTATTCACGGATTGATAGTAGAAAGAGGTATGGAAGGCTTTAGTACGCCGGAAACACATAACAAATGGTCTTTGCGAGCCAGTGCCACGGGTGAGTTGATATTTCAGGATGTAAAAGTGCCGAAAGAGAACTTATTGCCAAACAAATCGGGGTTAAGTGCACCTTTGGGTTGTCTGGATTCTGCTCGTTACGGGATCGCCTGGGGAGCTATTGGAGCCGCGATGGACTGTTACGACACCGCTTTACGTTATTCAAAAGAGCGCATACAGTTTGGAAAACCTATCGGTGCGTTTCAACTTCAGCAAAAGAAATTGGCCGAAATGATCACAGAGATCACCAAAGCGCAATTATTGGCTTTGCGACTGGGACAATTGAAAAATGAAGATCGCGCTACTTCGGCACAAATCTCCATGGCAAAACGCAACAACGTAGAAATGGCGATAAAAATAGCCCGTGAAGCACGTCAAATGCTGGGTGGCATGGGTATTACCGGAGAGTATCCCATCATGCGCCATATGATGAACCTGGAAAGTGTGCTCACCTATGAAGGCACTCATGATATCCACTTATTGATCACCGGATTGGATGTGACAGGGTTTAACGCATTTAAGTAAATTCAATCTATATATTTTTAAAAGGCCCCAAATTTTAGGATTGAAAATTATCGATGGAGATATCACTAATCAAGTGGTGAAATGAAACACCGGACAATGCGCGTTACTGAAAGGGTGGGAAAAAGCAACAGCTCCAATTTTTTGGAAAACTACAGCCCATGGAAATAAAAATGCTGCTTCCACATCAAAGATCAAGAAAAGAATCGCCCACCTTAAATTGAACCCGGGTTGGACCTATGGTCACCATTCCGCTTTCGTAGGGTTGACGTTTTTGTGGATTGTCTGATTTATGTGAAATTAAACTCGAAAGAAAGTTTGATCCTGCAACCATTGTTATTCCGGCAATTAAAAACACTATGATAGCTTCAGAACCCATTCTTTTAAGTTTTTTAATTCATTATATTTTTTACAATAACTCTAATCTCTAATTCAATACTATCTTCTTTATACCTGTAATACTTATAATTTGGCTATAGTCATTTGGTTTTTGTCCCGATCCTTCAGGATTGTCATTCAACTATATAAATATCACCAGAGAAAAACAGATCATCTGTTTTTACAAAATTAGACATTGATTTCACCTCTTCGGTTTGCTCAGCGTTTCTTTCTTCCAATGTAACATCATCAAAACTTCTTATAATCCCTGTTATTAAAGGATCTCTTAATCTAACGAGCATTTGATGCAAGGTTGGGTCTTGTTCTTTAGCATTATGAACTAAAAGATCTTCCTGAGTGATTCCATTTTCACCAATAGTAACAACTTCTAATTTTAACTTGTTCAATACAAGCCCTTTTTCCCGTTCCTTTCCGAAAATCATCGGTTTTCCATGTTCAACAAATAATTGTTTATCCTCTCGCACGGCTTTGTCCGTATATTCGGTAAAACAACCATCATTAAATATCGGACAATTTTGTAATACTTCGATTAAAGAAGTGCCCTTAAACTTTTCAGATTCAATAAATATCTGCGTCATCTCTTTAGGTGTGTTACCTCCTATTCTTCCAAAAAATCGTGCCTGGGCTCCAATAGCTAATTCCCCCACTGAAAAAGGAGGTTGTGTATTTCCGTAAGGAGAAGATTTTGTTTTTTGACCTACCAAGGAAGTTGGTGAGAATTGGCCTTTTGTCAAGCCATAAATTTCATTGTTAAATAAAATAATGTTTAGATCAATATTTCTTCGCAACACATGGATAAAGTGATTTCCGCCTATAGCCAAAGAATCACCATCACCGGTTATTACCCATACACTTAAATTAGGATTTGCTAATTTGACACCTGTTGCTATGGCCGGTGCTCTACCATGAATACCATGCAACCCATAAGTGTCCATATAATAAGGAAAACGTGAAGAGCATCCAATACCCGAAATAAATACTACGTCTTCTTTTTTAACTCCCATTTCCGGAAGTGCTTTTTGCATGGCTCGTAAAATAACGAAGTCATCACAACCCGGACACCATCTAATTTCCTGATCACTGGCAAAATCTTTATAGGTATATTCTTTTACAGTTGTTGTTTTCATAATTACTTTAGTAATCGTTTAAATTTCTGAATTAGTTCTTTGTTACCAAATGGTAATCCTTGTACCTTATTATGTTGTAAAAATTCAAATCCGTTAAAGTTTATATTCAAAACACTGGCGAACTGTCCAGTATTCAATTCGCATACAATAATTTTTTTAAATCTTTTTAAAACATCTGCGGTATTCTTTGGCAAAGGATTGATATAATTAAAATGTGCTAATCCTATATTTGTATAGCCTTCTTCATTTAATTCCTTTATCGCAGTGTATAAGGATCCATAAGTACCTCCCCAGCCAATTACTAATAAGTCTCCTGAATCTGCGAATTCAGTGGTTTGATCTGGAATATAATTTTGAACCCTTTTAATTTTTTCGGCTCTGATCTTGGTCATATACTCGTGATTTTCCGGTATATATGACACATTACCACTTACACGATCTTTTTCTAATCCACCAACTCTATGCTCTAATCCTTCTGTTCCCGGTATAGTCCATTTACGGGCAAGTGTATGTTCATCCCTATCATAAGGATGCCAATTCTCATCAGCCTTTTTAAGGAAGTTAGTCTTTATTTCCGGCATATCTGCAACAGTTTTTATTTTCCAGGGTGCCGAACCATTTGCAATGTATCCATCTGATAATAATATTACAGGAGTCATATGCTCTATAGTAAGTTTTGCTGCTTCATACGAAAAATCAAAACAATTTGCAGGAGTACTTGCAGCTATAACAATTACAGGGCTTTCACCATTTCTACCGTATAATGCCTGTAACAGATCTGATTGTTCAGTTTTAGTAGGTAAACCCGTTGATGGCCCACCGCGTTGTACATTTACAATTACTAACGGCATTTCAATGATCATGGCCAAACCTAATGCTTCACCTTTTAAAGCTAAACCGGGACCAGAGGTCATAGTAATAGCCAAATTACCAGCAAATGAAGCTCCGATAGCCGATGTAATGGCACCAATTTCATCCTCAGCTTGAAGAGTCTTTACACCAAAATGCATATGTTTTACCAATTCATCGAAAATATCTGATGCAGGAGTAATAGGGTATGAACCTATGTATAATTCCAATCCGGTTTTTTCAGCAGCCGCTAAAAATCCCCAGGCAGTGGCTGTATTGCCCATGATAATTCTATAGGTTCCGGGTGCCATTTTGGCCGGAGCAATGGTATAAGCATTTGGTATTAGTTCTAAAGTTTCGGCAAAATAAAAACCTGTGTTCAATACCTTAGTATTGGCTTCAACAATAAGAGGCTTGGATTTAAATTTATTTTTAAAAAAATCGATGGTATGATCGGTAGAGCGATTGTACATCCAATAAACCATGCCTAAGGCGAACATATTTTTACTTCGTATTATACTTTTACTGTCCAGTCCCCGAACATCTTTTAACGCCTCTTTGGTTAGTGAGGTCATCGCTACTTCGATAATCCGATAATTTTCAAGGCTTCCGTTTTCCAGTGGATTTGATTCATATTCGGCTTTTTCCAGGTTCTTTTTAGTAAAAGCATCCGTATCTACTATGATGGTATGTCCAGGTTTTACGGCATGCAAGTTGGTTTTCAATCCTGCGGGATTCATGGCAACCAACAGATCTACTTCATCTCCGGGAGTGCTTATTTCAACACTGCCAATATGGATCTGAAAACCGGATACTCCATATAAACTACCTTGTGGAGCCCTGATTTCAGCAGGATAATTTGGAAATGTTGCAATATCATTTCCAAACATAGCCGAAGTATCAGAAAATTGTGTTCCTGTTAACTGCATGCCATCTCCCGAATCACCCACGAACCTTATGATAACGGCCTCGAGCACTTTGGGCTGCTGCTTTGTTTCAGTTGCAACCATAATTTATGATAAATTGAAAAAATTAACTAAATTAATCTAAATTTACTTAATTTATGGCTATTATAATAACAGACGAATGTATTAATTGTGATGCCTGTGTAGTAGAATGCCCTAATAACGCTATTTACGAACCCGATCAAGCATGGGCTTATGCTGATGAAACCGCTTTAAACGGTATGGTTACACTACCACAAGGAGGCGAAGTGGATGCCGATGCTGTAAATAAGCCGGTATCTGATGAATTTTACTTCATTGTTTCAGATAAATGTACAGAATGTAAAGGATTTCATGACGAACCACAATGTGCTGCAGTTTGTCCTGTAGATTGTTGTGTGCCCGACGAAGATCGTGTTGAATCAGAAGAAACTCTATTGGAAAAGAAAGCCTGGTTACACGGCGAATAACCTCTTTGCTTAAAATATCGATTCACGAATAGAGTAAACACCCTTTTAAGCGAAAATTCATTCAATATTTATAACACTTTCAATTTCTGGTGCATGTTTTTTGATGGTCATTTCCACACCACTTTTTAGCGTCATTTGATTTACCGAACAACTCACACAAGTTCCTTCCAACTGTATACGAACCGTCTTTCCACCATCGATGGACAACAAGGAAATATCTCCACCGTCTGTTTGCAAGAACGGACGAATCTCATCCAGTGCTGCTTCTACTTTTATGGTTAATTCTTTTTTAGTCATACTACTTTTTTATGGCACTACATCCCGCCATAGTCGTTATTTTGATCACTTCGGTTGGCGGTAGGTTTTTGTTTCTGCGAACGGTTTCTTTCACCACATTTTTTGTCAATGCTTCAAAGACATCTTCAGTTTCAGTTGCGGTTTGTAATGCTGCCGGATGTCCAATATCACCTGCTTCACGTATACTCTGCACCAATGGAATTTCTCCCAAAAAGGGAATTTCGAGGTCTTCAGCCAGGTTTTTGGCACCCTCTCTTCCGAAGATATAATATTTACGATCCGGCAACTCCTCTGGTGTAAAATACGCCATATTTTCAACAATTCCCAACACAGGTACATCGATGTTCTTTTGTTGAAACATCGCTACCCCTTTTCTTGCATCCGCCAATGCCACCATTTGCGGAGTGCTTACAATAACAGCGCCCGTGATTGGTAATGACTGCATAATGCTTAAATGAATATCTCCGGTCCCGGGCGGCAGATCAACCAACATAAAGTCCAATTCACCCCAGTCAGCATCAAAAATCAATTGGTTCAATGCCTTTGAGGCCATTGGCCCTCGCCAGATCACTGCCTGATCCGGTTTTGTAAAGAAACCAATAGAAAGCACTTTTACGCCATAGTTCTCGACAGGCTTCATTTTGCTCTTTCCATCCACCGTAACAGAATGAGGTCGCTCCGTGATCATATCAAACATTATCGGAATAGATGGGCCGTATATATCGGCGTCGAGAATTCCTACTTTAAAGCCCATTTTGACTAAGGTCACAGCCAGGTTGGCCGTAATTGTAGATTTTCCAACTCCGCCTTTACCCGAAGCCACTGCAATTATATTCTTGATCCCGGGGATGTCCTTTCCTCTTATCAAATTCGGATTCTCAACTTCATCCGGTGCTTCTACTTTAATGTTAACCTTCACCTGCGCATCGGTTAGGACCTTCTCTCTAATCACCTTTATTACGTCAGCCTCGGCTTGCTTTTTTATATGCATGGCGGGTGTAGTGAGTGTCAAATCGACGATCACCTCATCAGCAAATGTGATAACGTTCTGTACAGCACCACTTTCTATTATATTCTTTCCCTCACCTGCAATGGTAATGGTTTCCAATGCCTTTAATATATCTTGCTTTTTGATCTGCATCTTGATCTTAAAGTATTATTTAGATTAATTCTAAAGTACAAATATAGGGTATAGTCTCGTGATTTTAAAGGATGTTTATTGAAATGATTTATAGTGGGATAATCGAATTATTGGGTAACTTCAATGTTGAGTTTTTTTATTTTACAGTGTAAAAAAAGACCCCCACAAAGGAAATGTGATGGTCTTTCTTTGTATTTCAAGTGAACTTAGTTCATATCTATTGCGTCTACCCTGACTTCAATTTTCTTAAGTTTTTCAGAAAGATTCTCCATAAATCTCAACCTCACCTCCATAAGCTGAATACGCTTTTCCTGATTCTCCAATATTTCTATCAACTCATTGCTTTTTAATCCCACCGAAACATTGATAAGGCTTTTCCCATTTCCTTCTGAAGCGGACCAGGCCTTACCGATGACCCATTTTAAATTGTTTAATTTGATGTCCTGTGGTGCAATCGCGATCGCGTACCCGTCATTTTTACCTGAAGCGACTATATAATCTCCTTTGGACACTTCACCCTGTACCAAGACCGGTACTTGCCCCATAAATCCAACTTTTTCAAAATCGTTTTTTCTATTTTCATCAGGCATATTGCCCAAAACGATTGGTGCTAATGAAATGGTAAGTATATGGTCTGCATCCTGAGTATTTCTGGATATTTTACCCCCTTTAACCCCTACTACTTCTCCCACCATAAAATCTTCTGATGGGTTCTCTTTTTCCAACCATTCCGCATAATCGGCTCCCTTGGAACCATAAATAATTCCTTGATTCCGGGAGATCGAGTTGGAATTCGAAATTCCACTCGGCATATTTTCCATTTCTGAATCAGCATCAAAACTTTCAATTCTCCCTGCCATATAATTTCCCTGTCCGTAAAAGGTCATGAAGTTATTTCCTGAACTCAAGGTCGAATTATTGATCCGTATTGCAATTCCATCTGCACCGCCACCTCCCGTATTTTCGAATAACGCGATATGATTTCCATTAACTCCGCCATCACCGATCACAGTTAAATTGGTAAGGTTTAGGTTATTGTTAACTGTCAACATTCCATCGATCAATACATCGTCGTCGAATACCGCGTTCTTTACTACATGCAACGTGCCACTAAGATCTGTCGGACTGGCATTATTAACACTAAAGGAGTTATTGATATCGGTCTTGCCAGCCACATTTAAAGGACCTGTAAGGGTTGCAATACCGCCGTTGTCCACTTTTAAATCAGCATTAATACTGGTTGCCGCATTTACCGTTAAATTATCATTGAGGGTAGTTTTTCCTGCAACGTCTAGTTGGGCTCCGATTGTGGCTCGACCCGTCGCTGAAAGATCTCCGTCAATAGTAACCGGTCCGCCTACATCAATACCGTCACCAATTGTTGCAAATCCATCTACTGTTAGCAGTCCGTCAAGATCAGTTCTCCCTCCTACGAACAGATCGTCATTCAAGGTTGTTGGAAGTAGAACTGTGAGTCTTCTTCTAATTTCTGCATCTCCCTCCACCAATTGATCTCCGGAAATATCAATATTCCCGCCAATAGATACATTTCCTCCAATTGTCGCTTCATCAGTAATTTCTATCCCACTATTAATACGTGTTTGACCTTCCACATTCAATTCTCCTGAAAGCTCTGTAGCGCTTCCATTATTTACAAAAAGTTCACTATTTAAATTCGTAATTCCCTCAACCGTCAGATCTTCGCCTATCGTAACATTGCCCGAAATATCTGCATTTCCTCCAATAGTGGTATTTCCGGTAATTTCAAGATCATTATTAATTGTGGTTTCCCCTTGTATAACAAAGTCATCATTGAATGTTGCGACTCCATCCACATCCAGGTCACCAGTAGCGATAATATCCCTGTGAAAGGCCTGGGGTGTAAAAGTTAACGATTCCGCACTTAGTTGAACATATTCGCCCAGATTGTAAAAATCGATCTCGACCAAAAGATCTTTAGGTGTTCCATTCCAAAGTACTTCGGTAAATCTAAGATCGGATAGGCGGGTTCCCTGGCCTATATAAAGATTAACCATTCCGAAAGCATCTGTGGTGAGATTGTGTTCCTCCTTGTATTCGATAAATCCGTCCTCATTGATTATAGTGAAACGTAAGGAGATATCTGTGTCGGGTAGCACCGTGGCATTGACATCAAATCCGGGCAACTGTTGCGCATCCGGATTGAGAATAACTGCTTGGTAGCTAATTGCGTCGGTTTGCGAATATCCTACAGCAGAAACCAATAGACATAGGATTGAATAATAAAGCTTTTTCATCTTGAATTAATTTTTAAAATAAGTAGGTTCCATCATTTCATTATATTCTACTAATTATCTTCTTATGAATTTTTTTTGGCCAATTTAAATACGAGGCCAATTCCGAAGTCACTCGAAGTATATCTCAGGTCGGCACCGGTATCACTGTTCTTTATTTGTGATCCCCTTCCAAATCGGTATTGAAAAAAGATACCTATATTTTCGGCAACCCAGTACTCAAATGAGGCGCCGGCTCGAATAAACACAAAAGGTGTATTAAAATCTTCTTCATTCAATATATCAAAAACCAGGTTATTGATAGTTTGTGTTCCCTGTAACATAATTTCGGGCCCCGCAGTTGCGTTGAGGTGAAAGGAAAAATCGTTTACTGTAAATAACTCAGCGTCAATTCCAAGGTTGATACCGACATAGGTGACTTCCCAACTTAAAAAGTTATTAAAAGTATCATTACCTACAGCTCCATAAGTGTGAAATCCAAAACCACCAATAAAGTTGATAGATTCAGTAAAAAGCCTCCCTCTATATCCAATATCGATATACGAATGATTTGAGGATTGGAGATCGTTCAAATCGTTATTGAGAACATCTTTGAATTTGAAAGTTGTCACAGATTTACCCGTGTTGAGAAACAATTCCTGCGATTGGAGGGTACATGCGAAAAATGCACAAATAAGGAAAGAGATATACGTTGATTTCATTGGATTGATTGGCTAGTTTTTAATTAAGTGAGTTGAAAAACCCTCACTGGCTATTATAATTTTTAAAATATAGGTTCCGGATGCCAATAGAGACATATCTACCTGAAATGATTGTGTAGGCGCCATAATGGTAGTTATAATTACACGTCCCCGGATATCATAGAGAGTGCTTATAATGTCGGTTTCAACCATTGATCCAAAGATTACTGTTACAAAATTATCAACAGGATTTGGATATACCACAGCCTCAATGGCCGAATTGCTGTCAGGTATGGCCATAACACGAACGGGAGGTTGCTGAAAACCTTGCCGCATCGTAAACGTATCATTTCCAATGGTCCCAATCACGCCTTGCTGCCCTATACTCGCCGAAATATAGTAGGTTGAATCTCCAATAGCTATGCTGGAAGAACTCCCACTCATGCCCAGGCTGGAACGCTGTTTATATTGTGCATAGGTGGATCCCGTAAGCACACATAGCAATAAGCAGATAATCAATTTCATATGGGATTGGTTGTTAATTTGCTTCGCAATATAAAACCAATCATCCGATTAAAAAACTTAGAACGCAGATATAAACTCTAAAATATTTGAAATTCCCGTTGCCTATGACAGCTCTTTAATTGGATTCCAGAATAATTTTTCGAATTCCTGAATTTGATTTCCGATCACTTCTATACCTTCAGATTCCAACAATTGCTGCATTAAATTAGTTCCGTCGAAGTGGTGTTTGCCGGTGAGAAGCCCTTTTCTATTTACCACTCGATGAGCTGGAACATCGGGGAATTTCCCAGAACTATTCATCGCCCAGCCTACCATTCGTGCACTGCCGGCCGTACCCAGGCATTTCGCGATGGCCCCATAACTAGTTATTCTTCCGTAAGGAATATGTCTCGCTATTTCGTATACTTTTTCGAAAAACCCTTTTTCAGCAACCATTACATACTATTTATGATCTTGATAAGGGTTATCACTGATATCATCGCGGTAATCAAACCAATAATGTAATTCATGTTGATACTCGATCTCTTATTTTCTTCTTTTTGCTTAAAGAATTGAATATAAATTGCCAACATCAAAAAGGTACCGAAGCCCGACGCAATTACAGCCGCCCACAACCCCGGTTGCTCGAAACTAAACCACCCAAAAGCACTAAAAGTTACACTTATATATACCCAATAAGGTAAGGGTAATAAGTTGAGGGCTGCCAGAAGAATTCCATAGAAAAAACGATTCGTCTTTGAATGATTTACCTCTTTGGGAATCTCTCTGCGTGTGTCTTTAGCGATAAAAAAGAAATAGATGGTAATACATAGAAATATCCCCAGCGCTACTTTTTGAAGCATATCTATGATCTCAGGATGCTTATCCAGATAACGGGCAAACAATAAAGCGACATAGGTTTGCACACAGACCGTCAAGCAAACTCCTGCTGAAAATAACAAGGCGATCTTTCGCCCTTGTTTCATACTGATCTTTGCGGCGGACATGTTTAGTAATCCAGGTGGTATCACCCCTACAAGAGCAGCTAGAAAGCCAATTGCAAAGTTGAGAAGTACAGACATGTAGGTTGGTTTACCCTGTCAATATACATAATTATTTGGAACGTAATTTAAACCTCAAATAGGTGATCTTCTTACCTTCTTCCAAATAGCCCATTTCGTAAAAAGTTTGAATCGTGGTGACTTCATCAGGCATATCGTGGCTGCCGTATACATCGTGATGGGCGTA
>SMXJ01000022.1 GCA_004356305.1 Bacteroidota bacterium
CAGTTGGTTAGAGCGCTAGATTGTGGTTCTAGAGGTCGCCGGTTCGAAACCGGTCTTCCACCCCATAAAACCTTCGAAGAAATTCGAAGGTTTTTCTATATAATCCTGATGGAAGCTTGCTTCCGATCAGGATTATATAGAAAACCTCTGGCGAACGCCAGAAGGTTTTATGAGCCGGTTTTCCCCTGCGACAGGCTGGCCCCTTCGCTAAAAATATCCACCAGATATTTTTTATATGCTCGGTCCGGTTCAGTGCAGCTAAACCTTTTTCCGGTCAGGATTATATAAAAAAGCCCTGGTGAACGCCAGAAGGTTTTTTGAGCAGGTTTCCTCATGTAGTTCGGTGTAGCTATAGATGGGTAATCAGAGCTTATCGGCTGTGATCCTTTCTTCTCTATTGGCTATTTCCCAGGCGGTTTGAAAAATGAGTCGGGCGCGTTTTGCCATGAGTTCGTATTCGATCTTGTCCGGAGTATCGGTGGGTCTGTGGTAATCCTCATGGACCCCGTTGAAGTAAAAGATGATAGGTATGTTATTTTTCGCGAAGTTGTAATGGTCACTGCGATAATAAAATCGGTTGGGGTCATTATCGTCATTGAATTTATAATCCAATTCCAGATCGCTGTATTCTTTGGCTACACTTTCAGAAACATCATGAAGTACCTGGCTGAGTTTATCGCTCCCTATGAGGTAAATATAGTTGGGATTATCTGCTTTATCGGGATCGATACGGCCGATCATGTCGGTATTTAAGTTGCATACCGTATCTTCAAGAGGGAAGATCGGGTTTTCGGTATAATATTGAGAGCCATACAACCCTATTTCCTCACCGGTGACATGTAAAAACAGTATGGATCTTTTAGGGCCGTTGCCATTATTCACTGCCATCTGAAAGGCTTCGGCTATCTCGAGCAAACTAACGGTCCCACTTCCATCGTCATCGGCACCATTATATATCACGTCTTCATCCATACCTATATGGTCATAATGGGCGGAAAGCACAATAATTTCTTCGGGTTTTTCACTTCCTCGGATAAAAGCCACCACGTTTTCGGAGGGTTTTGCTTCGCTCATTCGGCTGAAGTATTCGGCGGGAATAATTTGATAATATTCGCCATCTTTTGGAGCATTTATGCCTTCTGAAATATAATAATTCTTCAAATATTCGGCTGCCATTTTCTGACCCGGTTCACCGGTCATTCTCCCTTGCATTTTATCATCTGCGAATATGTAGAGATGTGTACTTAGTTCTTCAGCTGTAATGGTATTCGCATAATCGATCCGACTCATAGTTCGATCGATCATACTTTGAGCCGAGTTGCAAGATATGGTAAGCACGGCCAGGGCAGTAAAAATTAAATACTTCATAGAATTGAATTTAGTCACCAAATATACATATTGTTGAATTTGAGATTCCAAAAAAAATGTGAAAATTAGACTTTTTTATAATTTTCATGAGTTACTAAGAAGCGAAATATTATTTTTGATTCAAATTGCGGATCATCATATTATGTTACCCGCGGTTATTTTTAATTTGAAACAATTGAACGGAAAGCAATGAATGTGCGAACCAATAATACACAAGTTGAGATGACACCCGAAGGTGCTTTGAAGGTTTTGAAGGATGGAAACCGAAGATTCGCGACCAATTCGGTTCATATCAAAAATTGGGATGAGCAAGTCGCTGCTACTTCCGAAGGTCAATTTCCGTTGGCTACGATCTTACATTGTATCGATTCGCGCGTCTCTGCAGAATTGCTTTTTGACCAGGGAATAGCGGATATAGTAAGTATCCGCATCGCTGGGAATTTTGTAAACGATGACATACTAGGCAGCATGGAATTCGCTTGTAAACTTACCGGAACCTCTTTATTGGTGGTGTTAGGGCATACAGATTGTCTGGCCGTTAAAGGGGCTTGTGATCATATTCGTATGGGTAATTTGACCGGTTTGATCGAAAAAATACAACCGGCTGTAGTTGCGGTTGTAGAACCGACAGATAAAAGTGAGCGTACTTCCAAAAACCAGGAATTTGTAAATGAGGTTTCCCGTAAAAATGTTCATATGACACTTGAGAATATCCGTTCTCAGAGTTCGATACTGAAGGAGATGGAAGAAAAGAGCGAGATTGTTATTGTAGGGGCTATGTATGATGTTGTATCCAGGGAGGTAATCTTTTTTGATGTATAGGATAGTAAACAGATACGGGATCTTCAGTACTTGTAATGCCCATAGATAGAAAGTCTTGATTAAAGAATTAATTTTACAATTCACTTTACAGAATAAAAAAAGGGTATTATATTTGCGCTCTGTCGCTTCGCAATGCGAAGCTATGTAGGCAAGGCCGAAAAGGAGAAATGGCAGAGTGGTCGAATGCGGCAGTCTTGAAAACTGTTGAGGGTCACACCTCCGGGGGTTCGAATCCCTCTTTCTCCGCAAAAGGAAACCCACAACGAAAGTTGTGGGTTTTGTGTTTTCAGGAATGTTGAAAATTTATTTTCATAAGTGATTGTAAAACACAAAACCTAATCACGCCTTTTTAGGTGTGATTAGGTTTCTATGTTTGCCCGGGATACCACATTGGGATCACGAGCCTTTCGAGTATATTCAAGACAGGCGAAGCGAGTAATTCCAATAACTAGAGTGGCTCACTTCTTCAAAGCATTCAACGCCCATGCGATAACGAAAAACCCAACCCCCGTGATTATCGGTGGGATCATTACTTTTGGTGCGTGGAATCCGCCGAAATAGATCATAGCGATCCCTAAGACGATTAATAACAGTGCTGAAAGCATTAGAATGGTGTTCTTACTCATGACATGAAGTTTTAGAAGGTTGATCTAGAAATATTTTTATCGTGACTTACGATTTAAAGATACAAAACAATCCATAGTAGTAAAATAATCATTTTTATTTCATTGAATTATCGATCGGTACATATTATAATTCATTTATAATCATTAAATTAGCTTTGCACTGAGACTATTTTCTGAATCAGCTATTTACCCATCCTCAAGCCACCCGGTTAACCTGCTTACCGACAAGGTATAGTTCAGTATATCTCTAAAAAAGTGATTGTAAATGGTAACTGAGGATATCAAACTAATATTAAAAAATCTTATTAAATCGGGAATTCTTCCCAAGACCATGTCAACCAGAAAAGTGGTTGAATATCTAAACAGCAAGGAATATCACAGGGCCAAACTATACCTTCCCGAATTTAAGGAACTATTGGGCAGGAGAAGAATAGGGGCTGATAAGAATTTCGAATTCGATACCTTAAAAGTCATTGAATTTGAAATGGAATTGCAAGGGACAATAAGTTTTCCCGTCAACTAAATACAATCTTTAATGCTCTTCATGTACTGTCATTTTTTTACCACCTTTTTTATTCATCATAGATCTCTTGCCTTGTAACTGCGCGGCGGCATCTACCGTAAAGGTTCCATTGGTGACGATCTCATCACCGTTGGCCAAACCATCTAAAACTTCATAGTTTTCTCCCAGATTATTGCCTAATAATACTTCTCTCAATTCAAATACCGGCTCGTCGGGATTGATTTTCAGATACACCACAGATCGTTCGCCGGTCCATAGCACTGCCGATGAGGGAATTGTAATGGGTTGTTCGGAAGTTAGTTTTACCACATCTATCTTACCTTCAACAAACATCCCCGGCTTGAACACGCCATTTTTATTATTCAATACGACTCTTAATTTTACCGTTCTTGTTTTGGTATCCAGAACGGGATCAATAAATGAAACTACAGCTTTGAATTGTTTATTCGGATAGGCATTGGTTGTAATTGCAACCTGCTGTCCTATTTTAAACAGATCTATTTGGTGTTCATACACATCAAAATTTGCCCAAACCGTACTCAAATTTGATATTCTCAACAAAGGCTGCCCTTGTTTGATATAATCTCCTTGTTCCACCAATTTCTCAGAAACGGTTCCCGAAACGGTAGCGTATACCGGAAAATTTTCCTTTACCTTCCCGGAGGCTTCTATTTGATCGATCTGGCCTTCAGACAATTTCCATAATTTTAATTTGTTGCGTACCGCCCGGTATAATGCGGGTTGCGACTCTTTTATGGAGGAGGCTGTTATCAATTCTTGTTGGGCCGCAAATAACTCGGGTGAATAGATCGTCGCCAGCAATTGTCCTTTCCGTATTTCTTCTCCCGTGAAACTTACATTGAGTCGTTCTATTCTTCCTGAAAAATAACTCACCTGGACCGTGTTGGCTTCTTCATTCTCTACAATTTTACCTGAAAGCTTTATAGTATTGTCTTCAACTTCCCCATCTCCCACGATGGATGTTTGTATGTTCGCTAAGGCCATGGCATTTTGAGTCAGCTTGAATTGGTCGGCACCAAGGCCTTCTGTAACTTTTTCAGCGGGGATTAGATCCATACCGCAAATCGGGCAGGCTCCCGGTTCCGATTTCATGATATGAGGATGCATGGAGCAGGTCCACATCTGATTTGTTTCTTCCGCTTCCTCATGGTCATGAGCAGTTTCACCGGTAGATGCGTTACCAAAGAGCAACCATCCTAACAGGATTCCCGCGGACAATATTCCGATATAAACTATATATTTTTTCATATTATAAATTTTAAAATGTCAGGTATTCATAGTGTGATGTGATATCATTCTATTCAATTACTTCAAACCGAAAACTCATGGTTACTTTTTCCCAGGAAAATGATATCATTCCCTCTGCTGTACCGGTTTCGTTAACCTCATATACCAAATGCTCTGTTATTTCTTCTGAAATTTCCGGTCTGACTTTAAATCGCATAACATCATCCTTTTCATCATATTCATCTTTACCATGCTGTTCCCAATGTTTGTTGAATATGATCGTCCATTCATCTTGGGAAGGAATCATAAATAAGGCATATTTACCCGCCGGAAGATCATTCCCCTGGATCTTGAGATCTTTATTGATCTGCATCCAGGTGACCATATGTGCTCCTGCTTGCCAGATGGAATCATAGGCCACTAATCCTCCAAAAATGATTCGATTTCTTACACCCGGTGACGAATAGTCAATATGGATATGTGCATCACCAACCATTGCCATCGCCGAGGTATGTGGGCTCAACACCTTCTTTTTTGTTGTTTCTAATTTTTCTGCGGATTCTTCTTTTTGAAGAGGCTCATCATTTGAGGTCTTTTGTCGGTCATTTTTACAGCTTATGATCATAAATAATATTAACGTTATCAGAACTAGCTTTTTCATTATTGTTTATTTAATTAATAGTAATTGTTTTTAATCGTAAAGCATTCGCGATCACTGATAGCGAACTAAAACTCATCGCCGCTGCCGCGATCATGGGTGATAACAATAACCCAAAAACGGGATACAACAATCCGGCGGCTACGGGAACTCCAAGCACATTATAGATAAAAGCGAAAAACAGGTTTTGTTTTATGTTCTTCATCACTTTGGTTCCTAAATTCTTCGCTTTTACAATACCCAGAAGATCGCCTTTTACCAGGGTCACTTCACTGCTCTCAATGGCAACATCGGTTCCTGTTCCCATGGCGATACCGATATCCGCTTGCGCCAAGGCGGGGGCATCGTTTATACCATCTCCTGCCATGGCTACAATTTTTCCTTCTGCCTGTAATTCTTGTACGATCTTCAATTTATCCTCCGGTAAACATTCGGCCTTAAAACTCGATAAATTCAGTAAATTCGCCACGGTTTTCGCGGTTCTCTTATTATCCCCGGTAAGCATGATCACTTCGATACCTTGCTTCTGAAGAGTTGCTATTGCTTGTATACTGGTCTTTTTAATAGCATCGGTTATGGTTACGTAGCCTTCAACCTGGCTATCTACTGAAATATAGGAGACGGTTTTCCCCAATTCTTGTTCCGAAATAACTTTGCTGTCTATTTCTTCGGAAATAGTCGCATTGATCTGCTCCATCAGGTTTTTGTTCCCGATCGCAATTTTAGTGCCTTCAACGGTACCCATCACTCCTTTTCCGGCAACAGCTTCGAAATCGGAAGACGGATAAAGTGTACTCTCTTTTTCTTCCCCGAATTTCATAATGGCTTTTGCCAATGGATGCTCACTATGTTGATTTAATGAGATAATGTATTCCAACAATTTCGCATCGAATTCTTCCGAAGCATTCACCACTTTTTCAACCGACGGTTTGCCTTCGGTGATGGTTCCGGTTTTATCGGTTATTAATACATCCACTTTGTTTAGATTTTCCAGCGCTTCTGCATTTTTGATCAACACTCCGTTTTGTGCCCCTTTACCTACGCCAACCATTACCGACATTGGGGTTGCCAGTCCTAATGCACAAGGACAGGCGATGATCAATACCGCGATCGCATTTACAAAGGCATATACCAGGGCTGGTTCAGGCCCAAAAAATTTCCAAACGAAAAAAGTAATGATCGAAACTATTACAACGATAGGTACAAAGTATTTAGAGATCTTATCGGCTAAATTCTGAATGGGAGCTTTTGATCGACTTGCCTTGTTCACCATCTGAATAATTTGTGACAGCAATGTTTCTGATCCTACTTTTTCGGCCACCATAATGAACGACCGTGTACCGTTTATCGTTCCTGAACTTACAGTGTCATTGGTTGTTTTATCCACCGGAATGGGTTCGCCGGTGATCATGCTTTCGTCCACGGTTCCTTGTCCTTCGGTAATTCTTCCGTCCACAGGGATTTTGCCTCCGGGTTTTACCCGTAACAGATCTCCTTTTTTGATATCGTGAATAGAGATTACTATATCGCCTTCCTGAGTTACCAATGTCGCTTCAGTGGGGGCTAATTTTAGTAATTCCTTAATGGCTCCGCTAGTTTGACTATGTGCTTTTGCTTCTAATAACTGGCCTAATAATACGAGGGTTAAAATTACGGTAACAGCTTCGAAATAAACGAATACTGTTCCGCTTTCGGTTTTAAATTGATCCGGAAAAATATCGGGAAATAATAGGGCAACAACGCTGAATAAAAAAGCTACCGCTGTGCCTATCCCAATTAAGGTGAACATATTCAAATTCCATGTAATGATCGATCTATAGGCACGTTCAAAGAACATCCAGGTTGCATAGAACACTACCGGTAGTGATAAGATCAATTGTATCCAATTCCAGGTTTGTTGTGAAAATACTTTTAACAGGGGATTTCCAGGAACTAAATCTGTCATTGCGATTATGAAAATGGGTACCGTAAATAGTGCAGCGATTTTCATTTTTTTTAACAATTTATGATAGGTTTTATCTTCTTCACTTTCGGTTGGCTCCAAGGGAACGAGATCCATACCGCAAATAGGACAAGAGCCCGGGGAATCTCTGATTATTTCGGGATGCATGGGGCAGGTGTATTTTGTGGCAACGGTCAATTTAGGCTGCTCGACCAGATCCATTCCGCAGACAGGACAACTTCCCGCTTCATCATAGGTTTTATCGCCTTCGCACTGCATTGGACAATTGAAAATACCAGTACCGTCAACAGGGGCCTTAACGATGTGTTTTTCATGTCCGGGCATGTTAATTGTATAATGTAAGCCTGCATTTAATATGGTTTCTTGTAATTTTTCTACAGAGATATGCGAAGTCATTTCAATATCTACCTCTTCCTTCTTCAAGTCTGCCTCAACCTTCGTAATTTCTTTTAAATTACCCAAAGCACTTTCCACACTGGTTTTACAACCGGGGTAGGTCATTCCGTGTATTTGATATGTATGTCTCATAAATCTATTAGTTTTAATGGACAAAGGTCATTTTACTTTAGAGTTTGGTTGTGCATAATTTTGGTTAGATCGTATCTAATTTTTTTCGTTTACCTATTTTTTTAAAAGCAGTTGGTGTCAGTCCTGTTATTTGCTTGAATTGCCTCGATAAATGTTGTGGACTGCTATAATCGAGTTGGTATGAAATTTGGCTAATTGTCAACTCATCGTAAATTAAGAGTTCTTTAGCGCGTTCAATTCTTTGCTCAATGGCATAATGCTCTACGGTATTTCCTTCAATTTCTGAAAATAATTTGCTCAACTGTGAGTATTCTATTCCGATATTTGATACCAGAAAGTCTGAAAAATTCTGATGTATTGGTTTTGATTTTCCATAATGAATATTTTCTATAATTAACGCTTTTATTTGATTTACAATCTTTGCTTCACGGTCCTCAACCAGCTCAAATCCTTCTTTTTTGAGAAGCCGTGTAAGGGTTTCCCTCTTTTTCTCTGAAATTACATCGTTAAAATATATGGTTCCCAGATCAACATGTACAAAGTCAATTTCGTTATTGATCAGTTCTTCTCTAACTACCTTGATACAGCGGTTACAGACCATATTTTTTACTGCTATTTCATTATTCTTTTGTTTCATTTTATTAAAGACTATCCCTTAAATTAGTTAACCAATTCTCCAATTCCAATTTTTTGCTTTCTGAAAGTTTAGCATCACCATGCATAAACGCATAGGATGAAATAGGCATTTCATCATCTCTTATTTGACTTATTATTGATTTGAGTTTACTTTTTTGCCGTCTAATGGAATAATCTCCAAACTCATTAAAATTCAATTCTTCTTTCCCTTTTTTTATATGGCCTTCCATAATCCAAGCAGCTGGTTGTATTTTATTATACCATGGGTATTCTGTGTTGTTGCTATGACAATCGTAACAGGACACTTTAAGTTGCGTTTCTATTTGCTCTGGAATGTTATAAACGACCATAAAATCTGATGCTTGAACAATATTACTTTGGTTGTGTTTTGTTGGAATAAACTGAATTCCCACAAACGCAACTAATAAAATTAGCGCTATTTTTTTTACTAATTTCAATTAGTTGATTTGTTTTTTTATGCTTCCGCATTTCATCATTTTTGCTCCAAAATATGGGTTTTTAATTTCTTTGACTTCACTTAACCAGTAGGCACCTTTATTGTTATTTGCCATCGGACAAAAATCTTTGTATAAGGTTTTCTCGGTTCCTATTAGAGCTATTAAATCGATAATGTCTGTACTTAATATTTCAAAATGTTCTCTTTGATGGTCAATTGGGCTTTTTACAATATGCTCAGCTTGTTCTTTTGCATTTTCATAAATCTCCATATACTCTTTATTCGTTTCGCCAGATAATTTGCTCATATCAAAGTTTGAAAACGCAATAAGCAATGCTTTTCCTCCGTTTGCAGCGTCATTTTTGCTATCTGCTACTAGACCATTTTTAATTAGAATATAAGCATCAATAATAGGTGTTGTTGCTGGATTTTTTTGAATACTTGCATCAATATCTCCTGTATTAAAAGAGGAATCATTGTCTTTATCGTTATGTCCATCGCTATTATTGTGATTCATATCTGGATTGTCATTCTTCATTTCGGTATGATGTCCATCCTCATTATCATGTTCTTTTGCGTTGTCTTTGCATGACACTACCGTTAGGGTTGCCAAGGCAATCGCTAAAACTCCTGTTATAATTCTCATTTTTTTCATTTTTTAGATTTATAGTCGTATTTATTTTAATTACTCAAATAGTTAATAATCGTTGTTTGTATGTAGTAGTTCTTAACCGATTCAATTTGATCTATCTGAAACTTTAATTGCAGTTCCTGAATGTCCAATACATCGTTGAAATCGATAGTGCCGGTCTCGTAACTTTTTATCAATATCTCCTCAGCATCCATAGCTTGTTTTATGTTTTTAGCATGGGTATCGTTGCTTATTCTAGCGGCAATCCTGTTATTGATCGCTTTGTCAAGAACCGATTCCAATTTGTTCAGGCGCTCTTGTTTTTGTGCCAGTATCTCTTGTTGCCAAAGCTCATTTTGTCTGGTCTGTGATCTGTATTTCTTGTTAAAAATGGGAATGGACAGTGAGACCATTGGCATGACTATATCTTTTCCGTTATCACTAAAACTCATATCGGGTCTTTCGGCAACAGCGATATAATCCAGGCCAAAACCGAAAATGGGACTACTTTCCTTCTGATTCAGTAATTCAGATTGTTCTATGGATCGATATAGTTTATCGTATTTGGTGAGTTCCGGA
>SMXJ01000023.1 GCA_004356305.1 Bacteroidota bacterium
TGAAAAAGATATTTTTAACGTCTATTCTATACTCGGTTTGTATCATTGCTTTTAGTCAAGCGAAAGTTTATGATGGAAAATTAATTGTTGGAACTGCTGAATCTGAATTGATCGGAAAAGACATTTCGGACTTACAACTTATCAACTTGAAGGAGGAGACGATTGCAATGAACTTTTTTAAAGGGAAATACCTTTACGTGGATTTTTGGTTCACAGGCTGCAAGCCATGTATTGCAGAGGTCCCTTCAGCTAGGGAACTGGAAGATAAATTACAGGATAAAGATATCGTTTTCGTGAACATCTCATTTGATCTTTCACAAGACAAATGGAAGGAATCTGTTAAAAAATTTGAAATAACGGGAGAAAACCTATGGGTCGGTTCAATTGAAAAAAGAGATGTATGGACAGCAGAGTATAAAATGACGGTATTTCCTAGATATTGGATAGTGAATCCTGATGGAATAATTCTCCACCCTGATGCGGAACGACCTAGTAAATATCTTGAAATAGAAGGACTCTTAGAACGAGACATAGAAACGGTCTCTAACATCCGCTAAAAATCCATAGGCTAATGAACTTCTTGCAAAGGGCATTTGAATCCGATATTTTTATGGAAGTAAACAGACGGCAAGCCTATGGATTTTAGCTTGGCGTTGGGCGTAATCGAAACATGAAAACAGACAAACGCAGTTCTACAGCAATTTTGGTTACAAATGGAATATGGTGGTTAACAAATCACCAAAGTCTATCTGTTAAAGACTCAGAATAAATACACAGGGCTGGTTACCTATGTTACTCCAAAAAAAACATATTATTCTACTATGGTTTTTCCTGAGCTTATTCTGTTTTAGGGTATTTGCACAGATATTGCAGTTCTTTTTCGGCTTTACTTTTCTCCCCTCTTTTAATTCATTCCAAAGCGGCGCGTTGAGTTACCCCATTCTGGTAGTTTTTCAATTTTTAATAATTGTCCTATTGTTTCGCGTGTGCATAAGAGCTACTCAAAGTAGAATTACTCCTAAAAAAAGAACCGGAAAAATCCTCATACACTTGGGATTATTGTATGCTTCCATAATGGTGTTGAGGTATGTCTTGAGAATGTGGATTTATCCGGAAGAACGTTGGATTGGTGGTTGCATTCCCATTTTTTTCCATTTGATTCTGGCTGCATTTGTGTTTACACTTGGATTGCTTCACAAACAGAACAGCGATCAGGAAGGAAAGGAAACTGTTGGGATAACCTTTACGATTTTAGTCTCCATCATTTATTTGCTAATACCGGTCTTTATTGGATACCAAATATTACCAACGGTAATAGCAAGTAAATTGAATTGGAGGCCTTCCCAATACTATGTTGAAGAAAATAAGAAAGTAAAGATTGATGTAGGCGATAATGAGACACTTATCGCTGACGTTTACCGACCCAAAAACCTGAAATCGGCTCCAACCATACTTGTCAGGATTCCTCTTGATGACAATTTTAAGGGCAATTTTTTATCGAATTTATTAGGTAGGCTATGGGGTTCGAGAGGTTACAACGTAGTAATCCAAGGTGTACGAGGTCGATACGGTTCTTTTGGAGAGCACATCCCATTTCAATCAGAAAGGGAAGATGGTATCAAAACAATCGAATGGCTTAACCAACAAGATTGGCATAATGGAAAAATTGGTATGTGGGGTGGTTCCTATTTCGGATACACTCAATGGGTATTGAGCGATCAAAAAGAATTAGGGTTTGCTGCCATGTTTACTCAAATATCCAGCTCCGATAATTACAATATGTTCTACGAAGGTGGGGCATTTGGATTGGAAAGCGCGTTGTTTTGGGCAAGCAGATCATACACAAGTGAAGACACACCGCAATCGTATGAAACTCTTAGTAAAGGATATAAAGTCAGCGACATTAGCCGATCCGATGATGAATCGGTACAAGACATACCTTTTTTTAACGATTGGGTAAAACATACTACTAAAGACGATTATTGGGAAAGCGCTGACGGATCCGCCAGGTCAAAAAAATTGGAAGTTCCAATATATATGATGGCTGGTTGGTACGATGCCTACCTCTCTACACAAATTGAAGATTTTAATAACATTCAAACACATTCAAGTAAAGAAATTGCTGATGCATGTAGATTGGTAATAGGTCCATGGAGTCACGCAAATACAGAAGTAATGCCCAATGGGTATGAGGATGAAAATTATCGCTATGCAAGTATCAGACCCTCTCTCGATTGGTTTGACCATCACCTGCAAAACAGCAAGAAAGACATAGATGGAAAAGTTAGAATTTTTGTGATGGGCATTAATGAATGGCGAACTGAAGATTCATTTCCACTAAAAAGAACCAACTATACAAGACTGTATTTAGGATCGGATTTCACGTTATCGTTTGATACTACACCTACAGATAGCATTCAATATCATTACGATCCAGCCAACCCTGCCCCATCGATTGGTGGCCGTGTTCTAGGAAACAGAGCAGGTCCAAAGGATCAATCAAAATTGTATTCTCGAGATGATGTATGTCTATTTAAGTCTGAAGTAATTAGGAAAGACCTTGAAGTAACAGGTAATATCCAACTCGAGTTGTTCGTTTCTTCTTCTTCAAACAACACAGATTTTACTGCAAAACTTGTAGACATTTACCCCGATGGTAGGTATATTATTATTTCTGAAGGAATTTTAAGAAAAAACTATTCATCAAATACCAAAGAGAAAATAACGGTTAAGCTAAATGCTACAAGTAATGTATTTTTACGAGGTCACAGAGTTGGATTGGAAATATCCTCAAGTAGTCACCCCAGATATGCACGAAACCTTAATGAGGCAGATCAAACAATTTACTATGGAGAATTATTTGCGTCTAATATATTACTGCCAATTATAGAAAATTGAAAATGACTTTTAGAAACACACTTCCTTTTATAGTATATCCATGTACCATGATATTGTACATTGGCATGTTCTATTTTCTTAAGACTATGGAAGTTCATCTGCTTGCCTGCACTTACTTGCCGGTTGCTTTTGGTGCCGCTGCAATAACATTTTTTGAGCTGTATATTCCACATCAAAGAAACTGGATTGCCAACAAGAATGATGTATGGAACGATGCATTGTTTCTTGTTACCGTGCAGATGATATTACCTAAGATTCTCACCTTTCTGGTCGCTATCGGGTTGCTTAAAGTGCTGAGCTTTTATGGTTGGCAAGTGGAAGCCCTTTGGCCACATCATTGGAATATCGCATTGCAAACAATTCTGATGGTTCTAATTGCCGATTTCCTTCGGTATTGGCTACACAGATTTTCACACGCAAATCCTACTCTTTGGAAGTTTCATGCTGTACATCATTCACCAAAAAAACTGTACTGGCTAAACGTAGGGCGTTTTCATCCAATTGAAAAAGCGCTTCAATTTCTTTTTGATGCAATGCCCTTTATTATAGTTGGAGTAGGAGAAGAAGTTTTGGCACTATACTTTGTATTCTATGCTATCAATGGGTTTTTTCAGCATTGTAACATTGAACTGCGGATGGGACTTTTGAATTTTGTCATAAGCGGACCCCAACTGCACCGCTGGCACCACTCCCGCAAAGCCGAAGAATCAAATACCAATTATGGAAATAATATTATCATCTGGGATATTGTATTTGGTACTTATTTTTTCCCAAAAGACCGGCTTGTGAATGAGTTGGGAATGGTAAATCAATCATATCCCCTTGATTACATTTCACAAATGCAAACTCCTTTCTCGGGCAAAATTGATAAGGTAAATCTACCCCTCCAAAGCATAAGTGATATGGTGCTTAATAGGATGCTTAAGATCAAAATGTTCATTATTAAGCAAAAGCTTTACAAGCCGTTGGTAAAAAAATCGGAAGACCCTGTAAATACCCAAAACAGAGTGATGCTTTCAATCATTAAACAAAATGAAAATACGGAATTCGGAATATCACATCGATTCACTGAAATCAAGGATTATGAAACCTTTAAAAACCACATCCCTATTTGCGATTATGAGGACTTGAGATCTTACATTAAAAAGCAGGACAACGAGAAAGTACCGGTTCTTACTAGCACTATGCCATTCATGTATAATCAAACAAGTGGAACAACAGGAACGCCCAAATATATTCCCATATTGAAGGAAACGATAGAAACCTTAAGGAAAACACAACAGGTGTTTTCCTATATTCAATACAAAGCATGTGCCGAAGCGTTTTACGGAAAGCTCTTGGGATTGGTAAGTCCGCCTATTGAAGGATATTTAGAATCTGGAACTCCTTATGGCAGTGCTTCGGGACACATTTATAAAACAATGCCATGGGTGGCCCAATTGAAGTATGTACTTCCCATAGAGGTTTTTGAAATCCAGAACTATGAAGTTAAGTACTATATGATAAGCCGGCTGGCAGTTGAGCAAAAGAAAATCACCTATCTGGGCAGCGCAAACCCTTCGACTTTTCATAAACTCCTTGAAGTGATAAATAAAAACTATGAAAATATAGTTGCTGACATTTCAGCCGGCACATGCAAACATCTTGATACAGTAGACAATAACATAGCGGATGCCATTCGTAAAAGGCTTCGACCGAATAGTAAAAGATCGGCTGAACTGGCGACACTTATTAACGACAAGAACAAAGTCTCCTATTCAGACTTTTGGCCTTATCTTAAGTTGCTGGTAACCTGGACTGGCGGAAGCTGTGGTATATCACTAAATAGCATACTGCCCGAGTTCCCTGAAGAAATTAAGGTTTTTGACCTTGGCTATCTCTCCAGTGAAATGAGAGGCACTATTACCGTTAACCCTGAAACCAACGATGGGCTGCCCACCATTCACGAAAACTTCTTTGAGTTTGTACAAAAAGAACACTGGGAACAGGAGAAAAGCAACTTCATCACGGTTGACCAACTCGAAATGGAAAAGGAGTATTATCTATTCGTGACAACTCCCACCGGTTTATATAGATACAATATGAACGACATAGTTTACGTAACCGGAAAATTTAGGAATACCCCTACTTTCAAATTCCTACAGAAAGGAAAGGGCGTTACAAATATCACCGGTGAAAAACTTTACGAAAATCAGGTAATAGCAGCAATGAGCAGAATGGAAGCAGACCTGAAAATAAACATACGTTTTTATCTAATGCTTGCAAATGAAAACGATTCTAGATACGAACTTTACATGGAGCTTACTTCCGACATGCATATGGATATACCTACCGTTACCACCTTTTTGGATAATGCAATTCAAGAGGAAAACATTGAGTACAAAACCAAACGATCCAGTGTCCGCTTGAAACCCCTTGAAATATATCAGTTAAAGCAAGGTGCTTTTGAGTTATATAAGAAATATTATTTAGATCAGGGCCAACGAGAAGGACAATTCAAACCCTTAATCCTTCAGTACAAAAAGGACTTAGCTTTCAACATTACTGAACATTGCATCAAATGAGAATTCGGAATCTGAACATCCAATCGTTAAAAATTCCTTTCAAGGTTAACTTCAAGCATAGCAGTGCTGACCGAAATAAAACTAAATCTGTATTGGTATGTACTGAAACTTCAAATGGTCACATAGGTTTCGGTGAGGGCTGTCCCAGAGAATATGTAACCGGTGAAAGTATCAGTAGCTGCTTTAGGTTTTTCAACCAACATAAAAACCACCTTATAAGTTGCATCCATTCTATTAGTGACATAGAGAACTGGGTTTTACAGCATGAAGAAGAAATAGATAAGCTACCTTCTGCGTGGTGTGCAATAGAGCTTTCAATATTGGACGCCTTGTCGAAAGAGTTGTCACAGTCTGTAGAGAAAACTATTAATGCACCAGGTTTAGAGGGGCGTTTTCAATACACTGCTGTATTGGGAGATAGTTCAGCCGAAGTAATTCAAACTCAGACTACCCAATACAACAAATACGGGTTTAACGACTTTAAAGTAAAAATCACCGGAGACCCGGATATTGACAACGAAAAATTTAATATAATAAATTCAACCGTACCCAATGCCAGGATCCGATTGGACGCAAACAATCTTTGGCAAAACTCACAGGATGTTTTAAAGTATATCGGTTCCATTTCCACAGAACTCTTTGCAATTGAAGAACCATTGCAAGCGATGGACTTTAAAGAATTAAGTGTGTTGCTCAAGAGCATCTCTGTACCGATCATACTCGATGAATCCTTTTATAACAAACATCATTTCGACCACATATTGACGGACATTAGGAATGTAATAATCAACCTTCGTATTTCTAAAATGGGCGGCATTCTTCGTTCCAGACAAATCGCAAAACAAGCCACTCAGCGTCAGATTCCACTGATTATAGGAGCACAAGTGGGAGAAACCAGTATCCTGACAAGGGCAGCACTTACAATAGCAAACGAATACAGGGAAAATATACTCGCCCAGGAAGGAGCTTACGGAACACTACTTTTAGAGTCAGACATCACTGACCAACCTCTAACTTTTGGAAAATATGGAAGGCTTGACATTGCAAGAAACTTAGGTATAAAAGAATATGGATTTCAAATAAAATATAAACTAAAAGACTACGCCCAATCGAGTAGACGGCTGACGGTCAATTGACCGCCAGTGCGCCTCTCACACCACCGTACGTACGGGTCTCGTATACGGCGGTTCATTGAATTTCGGGTTGCGTTTTTAAGTAGTGATCGCGCA